>JAZOSZ010000060.1:0-15674 GCA_045657365.1 Eubacteriales bacterium | reverse complement strand
GATCCGACTTGGCCTACGATTTTTTCTTGGCACTCTAAAAAGCACGACACCAAATACGGATTACGGCTTTTACCGATTGGCGGATTTGTCAGTATGGTCGGAGAAGACGAGGAATCCTCGGAAAAGGGTGCATTTTGCAATCAGAAGATCTGGAAGAGAATGTTGATCGTCCTTGCAGGTCCTGTGATGAATCTTTTGCTTGGGTTTACCTTGATGACGATCCTTGTTTTTTCTCAAGGAACACTTGCTTCAACGACGATTGCAAAATTTGACGAACAAGCAATTTCTTCGCAAAAGCTCGAAGTGGGCGACGAGATTCTCAAGGTGGACGGAACTCGTGTTCATACGGGGGATGAAATGGTTTACGAGATTATGAACCAAGGGTATCGACCGATTGATATTCTCGTGATTCGTGACGGCGAAAAGATTTTGGTTGAAGATGTGGAATTTCCGAGTATGACGGATTCAGGTGCGGTTTTTGGGAACTATGATTTTATTCCGTATGCGGAGCAGAGAACGGTACCGAACTTGTTGAAGCACGCCTTTTTCCGTTCGGTGTCTAACGTAAAAATGGTCTATGATTCTTTGGTTGGACTTGTTACGGGACGCTTTGGCATGGATGCCGTTTCGGGCCCCGTGGGGGTTGCCGAAGTTGTGGGAGATGCCGCAAAAACTGGGGCGAGATCATTACTGTATATCATTACCGTGCTTTCGGTCAATCTTGGCGTTTTTAATCTGATTCCTTTTCCTGCTCTGGACGGAGGACGCTTTCTGTTCTTGATTGTGGAAGGGATTCGGAGAAAGCCGATCGACCGTAATATCGAGGCATCCATCAATTTTATTGGCATTATGATCTTGTTTGCCTTTATGATTTTTATTACCGTAAAGGACGTTTTTAAATTGTTTGGTTAGGATAAATCTTATGAATTATAATCAAATTAGAAGAACTGCAAAAGAAATTCATATCGGACGGACGGCAATCGGCGGAACTTGGCCGATTGCCATTCAGTCTATGACGAATACCGATACGCACGATAAAGAAGCCACGCTTCGACAGATTCTTGCCTTGGAACAGGCGGGCTGTGATATTGTTCGGATTACCGTTCCCGATTTAGAAGCGGCGGAAACAATCCCTTTTTTAAAGGAAGCGGGCGTGACAATTCCGATTGTTGCCGATATTCATTTTGATTACCGTGTGGCAATTCGTTGTGCGGAGCTTTCGGTGGACAAGATTCGCATTAATCCCGGTAACATCGGGGGAGAGGATCGTGTACGCGCCGTTTGTAAAATCTGTCGGGAAAAGAAGATTCCGATTCGTATCGGTGTGAATAGCGGTTCTTTGGAAAAACATGTTTTGGAAAAATACGGCGCACCTACGGCAGAAGCGCTTTGTGAAAGTGCGATGTATCACGTCTCTCTCTTGGAGCAGGCAGATTTTTCAGATATTGTGATTTCGATGAAGGCATCCTCGCCGACACAGATGATTGCGGCGAATCGCTTGCTGGCAGAAAAATGCGCATATCCTTTACATCTCGGTGTCACCGAGGCTGGAAGCAAAGAAATGGGATCGATCAAAAGTGCTGTGGGTATCGGATCGCTTTTGGTAGACGGTATCGGTGATACTGTGCGGGTGTCTTTAACGGATGATCCTGTCGAGGAAATTGATGCTGCAAGAAAAATTTTGCGTGCCGTGGGAATTGACGGACAAAGCGGGTTAGATATCGTGAGCTGTCCGACGTGCGGACGTACAAAGATTGATTTGATCTCTTTGGTTTCGGAATTTGAAGCCAAAGCAAAACAAGAAAAGCTGATGTCGATTCCAATCAAAGTGGCAATTATGGGATGTGTGGTCAACGGTCCCGGAGAGGCGCGGGAAGCTGACATTGGTATTGCGGGCGGTAAGGGCGAAGCAGTGCTCATTAAAAAGGGTGAGATTGTCGGTAAAATTTCCGAGGATCGAATCGTTGCAACGCTTATTGATGAAGTAAAAAAATTCAGATAACAGAATGAAAAAAGGGGGAATAGGAATGAAGACTTTATTGGAACTTTTGTCAAAATATACTCCGTCGGAGTCCTATGCCCAAATTTTAGACGATGGTTTGGTTGAAAAAACCAGATTGGACAAGGAAAAAAGATTTTTAGAGGTTTATGCTGATTTTCCGTATCTGGTAGACAAAGAAACTCTGTACGAAATCGAAGCGCAGGTGGCGGAACTTTATCAGCTTTCGTTGTTTAAGATTTTTCCTCGGTATGCGCCCGAACTTTTTTCGGAAAGCTATATTCCTGAAATTTTCAAGGAAACCGAGCGAGTGGGAATCGTAGCACGTGGATTTTTCTCGGATTACGATTATACGTTGACCGAGCAGACGCTTACCGTGAGAATTCCGTTTGCAGACGTAGGTGTTGATCTTTTGAACGATGCGATGACCCCCAAGGTGATCGAAAATATTATCTGGAGTGAATTTTCGCTCCAACGTAAAGTAATTCTCGAAACCGATCCGTATCAACCGATGAGTTATACTTCGTCCTATCAGGATCGACTTGCCAAAGTGGATCGTCAGATTCTTGCGGCGGACAAGCGTTATCAGATGATGTTGGACAAAGGAAATGAAACGTCCGCTTCCTCGGATACGGATGAAGTAAAGCTCCCCCGTCTGGGCTCGGTATTCGGAGAGTCTTCGGTGGAAAAAGGAGGAGACGGATTGATTACGATCGGTTCTTCTCGCTTCGATGTTTCATCACCGCAGTACGTTGTGGGGGTTCCGTTTGAAATTGTTCCTAGTTTGATAGCTTCGGTAACTCGTCCGATCCGAAACGTCGTCTTTTTGGGAGAGGTCTTTTCTTTCAACAAGGAAGCCAACCGTTCAGGGGAGAAATTCAACGTTTCCTTCGGTATTTTTGACGGAAATGCGTCAATTTACGTTAAAAATTACGGAATGCTTCCCGAAGAAGCCAACGAATTGGCAGGAACGGTGAAAAACGGAATGTCGGTTGCCGTACACGGTTATCTGAAGACCGAACGGAATGATGACGAGCTCTTTATGAGCTATACCGATATTGCGATTATTTCCAAAAAATCGCGGATGGATAATGCCGAGAAAAAGCGCGTGGAGTTGCATTTACATACGAATATGTCGGCAATGGACGCGTTGATTCCTCCCGATGTTGCGGTAAAAACTGCTAAAAAATGGGGACACGCTGCGGTGGCGATTACCGACCACGGAAACGTACAAGGATTTCCCGAAGCAATGCTTGCTGCCGATAAATGCGATATGAAGGTCATTTACGGAATGGAAGCCTATTTCGTTAATGCCAGTGCCAGCGCCGTTTTTGGCAACTACGAAGGAAACTTTGAAGATGAGTTCGTTGTTTTCGACCTTGAAACGACGGGCCTTGATGCTTCGACTTGTAAAATTACCGAAATCGGTGCCGTCAAGCTTCGTGGCGGTGAGGTAGTGGAACGATATAATACCTTCGTGAATCCCGAATGTCCGATTCCCGAAGAAATTACCAAATTGACTTCGATTACCGATGAAATGGTAGCTGATGCGCGTAAAATTGACGAGGTTCTTCCCGAATTCTTCGAGTTTGTTGGAAACCGTCTTTTGATAGCGCATAATGCAGATTTTGATACCGGATTTTTACGTATGGCGGCCAAAGCGCTGAATTTGCCGTTTGAAAATCCCTATCTTGACACGTTGGCACTTTCACGCTATCTGAACCCTGATTTGAAATCGCATCGATTGAACCGTTTGGCAGAGCACTATGCGTTGGGAGAATTCCATCACCACCGTGCGTGCGATGATGCAGAGATGCTCGGTATGATCTTTGTTGCGATGACCGAACAGATGTCGAAGCTTGATATCAAGGATTTCAAGACGCTTCAAAACGATATGAAGGAGCAAGCCGATCCGCTCAACTTGCCGATGTATCACCAGATTCTTTTGGTGAAAAATCAGACGGGTATGAAAAATCTTTACAAGTTGATTTCGGCAAGCTATTTGGAATATTACAGAAAAAAGCCCCGTATTCTCAAAGTCGAGCTGGAAAAATACAGAGAAGGACTGATCATCGGTTCTGCGTGTGAGGCAGGAGAGCTGTTTAACGCTTTGCTGACGAAAAAGAGCGAAAAGGAAATTGAAGATATCGTAAATTTCTATGACTATTTGGAAATTCAGCCGATCTGCAATAACCGCTTCCTGATTGCTGACGGTAAAGTCAGCAATGACGAGGAATTGCGCGAACTCAACCGAAAAATCGTGGCTTTGGGTGAGAAATACGGAAAACTCGTTGTTGCTACTTGTGACGCACATTTTCTCAATGACGAGGATTCTTTATACCGAAAGATTCTTTTGTCGGGAATGAAGTTTTCTGATGCGGATAACGAATGTCATCTCTATTTCCGTACCACCGAAGAAATGCTTGCGGAATTTGCCTACCTCGGAGAAGACAAGGCATACGAGGTGGTCGTCGAAAATACCAATAAGATCGAGCAGATGGTAGAGGCGGGAATCCGACCGATTCCAAAGGGAAGCTTTACCCCGAAAATGGACGGTGCGGAAGAAGAATTGCAGGACAAGTGTTGGACACGTGCTAAAGCAATGTACGGCGATCCCTTACCCGAAATTGTCCGTGCTCGTTTGGATAAGGAACTAAATTCGATTATCAAAAACGGTTTTGCCGTATTGTATATGATCGCACAGCGACTTGTGTGGTATAGCGAGAGCCAAGGTTATCTCGTTGGATCGCGTGGTTCGGTCGGCCCGTCCTTCGTGGCAACGATGGCGGGAATTTCCGAAGTGAATCCTCTGGCACCGCACTATTACTGTCCCAAGTGTCAGTATTCGCAATTTTTCACGGATGGCAGTGTCGGTTCGGGATTTGATCTTCCTGATGCAAACTGTCCGAAGTGCGGCGCAAAAATGAATGCCGACGGTCACGATATTCCCTTTGAAACCTTCCTTGGCTTCTACGGAGATAAATCTCCAGATATTGACCTGAACTTTTCGGGGGACGTGCAGGGACGCGTCCATAAATATACCGAGGAACTTTTTGGCGCTGAAAACGTTTTCCGTGCGGGAACGCTCGGTACGCTTGCCGATAAAACGGCGTATGGTTTTATTGCCAAATATTTTGAAGGAAAAGGCGTTAGCCTCGGCCGCGCCGAAATGGAGCGTGTGATTCAAAACTGCGTCGGTGTCAAACGAACGACGGGACAGCACCCGGGCGGAATTATCGTTGTTCCGAGAGAAAAGGACGTGTATGATTTTACTCCCGTTCAGCATCCCGCGGACGACCCCCATTCCGATATTGTTACCACGCACTTTGCTTTCTCATATCTGCACGATACGATCCTGAAGCTTGACGAGCTGGGACACGATATTCCGACCAAGTACAAATGGTTGGAAAAGTTCTCGGACACGAGTGTGATGGACGTTCCGATGAATGATCCCGACGTTTATGAGCTCTTCCTTTCGACAAGACCGCTTGGAATTTCTCCCGAGGATATCGACGCGCAAATCGGAACTTTTGGCTTACCCGAATTCGGAACTCGTTTTTTACAACAGGTTCTCATTGATGCAAAGCCAAAGAATTTTGCCGATCTCTTGCAGATTTCGGGATTGACGCACGGCACCGACGTTTGGCTCGGAAACGCAGAGGAATTGATCAAGCAAGGAATTTGTGATATATCCAAGGTTATCGGATGTCGAGACAATATTATGAACGACTTGATTCGTTACGGGGTCGAAAATTCGATGTCCTTCAAGATTATGGAGAGCGTCCGAAAGGGAAAGGGACTTACACCCGAATGGGAAGCTGCTATGAAGGAACACGACGTTCCCGATTGGTATATCTGGTCTTGTAAAAAGATCAAATATATGTTCCCGAAGGCGCATGCCGCAGCGTACGTAATGTCGGCAATCCGTCTTGGTTGGTATAAGGTACATATCCCGATTGCCTTTTACTGCGCAATGTTTACCGTAGCGCCCGGAGGGTTTGACGCCGAGATCGTTATGCGCGGTCGCTCGGGCGTGATGGCAACGATCAAGGATATTGAAAAGCGGGGAAAGGAAGCGTCTCCGAAGGAGCAGGCTTCGATTCCTTCGTTACAGCTTGCCAACGAATGTATGGCGAGAAAGATTCGTTTCTTGCCGATCGACATTGAAAAATCGCACGCATACGCCTTCTTGCCCGAAAACGGTGGTATCCGTATGCCGTTCTCGGCACTTTCGGGACTTGGCGAAAACGCGGCGCAGAAGATTATCAAGGCGCGGGAAGAAGAGCCTTTCTTCTCGGTCGAGGATCTTCAGACAAGAGCAGGACTGACGAAGAGTGTGATCGAGATTCTTCGCAAAAATCAGGTGTTGGATAACTTAAATGAAACCGATCAGTTGAGCTTTTTCTAAAAACTAAAAGGCTGTTGCCATAGCAACAGCCTTTTACTTTATTGTTGATCATTGAAAATTTGCATTTGATCCAATGGGCGTACGTTTTTGGATTCGTAGGGAAGACCGAGGTGCTCATAGCCGAGGCGAGTGACGCAACGTCCTCTCGGGGTACGGCTCAAAAAGCCGATCTGCAAGAGATAAGGCTCGTAAACGTCTTCCAATGTTACGGCTTCTTCTCCAACTGTCGCCGCCAGCGTTTCAAGTCCCACGGGACCGCCGTCATAGAATTTAATGATTGTTTCGAGCATCTTTCGGTCGGTATTGTCAAGACCGAGGTGGTCGATTTCCAAGCGTCCGAGTGCAATATCTGCAATCTCCTTATCAATCGTATCCTTACCGCTGACCTGCGCAAAATCACGCACACGTTTGAGAAGGCGGTTGGCAATACGAGGCGTTCCACGTGAACGCGAGGCAATTTCGTATGCGCCGTCATCAGTAATCGAGAATCCGAGAATTCCCGCACTTCGGCTGACGATCGTTTTGAGCTCCTCGGGGGTATAAAGTTCCAGCTTGAGCATTACGCCAAAACGATCTCGAAGGGGTGTGGTTAACTGACCTGCGCGCGTGGTTGCACCGATGAGGGTAAACGGCGGCAGATCAATGCGAATGCTACGCGCCGAAGGACCTTTTCCGATAATAATATCAAGCGCGTGGTCTTCCATTGCGGGGTAGAGAATTTCTTCGACCGAACGAGAAAGACGGTGAATCTCATCAATAAAAAGAACGTCGCCTTCGGAAAGGTTGGTCAGAAGCGCAGCAAGATCACCTTGCTTTTCAATGGCAGGGCCCGAAGTGACTCGGATATTGACTTCCATTTCGGAAGCAATAATGTTGGAAAGGGTCGTTTTTCCCAGACCGGGGGGGCCGTAAAGAAGCACGTGGTCAAGACTTTCTTTACGAAGTTTGGCGGCTTCAATATAAATTTTCAGATTTTCTTTGACTTTTTCTTGTCCAATATAATCGTCAAGCACTTTCGGACGCAGGGAAGGTTCCGTGTTGGAATCGTCGCGTGTATATGAGGTTGTCATAATACGATTTTCAAAATCAAATTCTTCGGGCATCGTCATATCCATAGCTCACATTTTCCTCATTTCATAATTTTTTTGAGTGCCAGACGAATGATTTCGTCAAGCTCAAGGGCATCTACGTCGATGTTTTTGAGCACAGCGGTTGCTTCGGTTCTGGAATAACCGAGTGCCATCAGCGCTTCCGTTGCGTCGGAACGCTTTGTGGACGAAGAAGCAACGAAGGATGGTTCATTGGCAACACCGAGCTCTTCGGTGGAAAGGCTGACCTTTTGGAGCTTGTCTTTCAGCTCAAGAATGATTCTTGCCGCCGTTTTGGGGCCGATTCCGTTGGCTGCGGCGATTGCTTTCTTATCGTCTGCGCAAATAGCGGCAACGAGACGGCTGGGTGTCAGTTGCGAGAGAATAGAGATCGCGGCTTTGGGACCTACGCCAGAAACGGTGATGAGAAGCTGGAAGGATTCCAGCTCTTCGGCACTGCCGAAGCCGTATAGCTCAATTCCGTCCTCGCGCACCGAAAGATGCGTATATAGCTTCACCGTGTGAGGCGTTTCCGAGATTTGACGCGGAAGAGAGGCGTAGGTCATCTGAGAAATCGTCATTTTATAGCCTACGCCGCCTGCATCGACAACGGCGGTGTTCATATCTGAATGTGCCAGCGTTCCGCTGATATAATAAAACATTATTCTTCTCCTTTGTTTGTGTTGTTATGATCGTCCGTATGATCGGAACGTTTTTTGAATGTCATTATCCTGAGAAAATTCCAAAAGCCGAGTTTATTTTCCTCCTCGGTCATTGTGGCAAATCGTTCGTGATCTTCGTCAAAGTCCTCAAGCAACCATACGTTTTGGATTGGTTCTGGACGACGTTTTCGCAAGAAGAATCGATCAATGAGGCAGAGTAAAATGAAAATCGCAAGTCCCGACAGAGAAAGGATTGCTCCGAGACGATATACGTTCGGACGATAGATCAATTCCAAAGAATGTGATCCTTCGGCTGGAATATTGAAGGATATCAGGGAATCTAACGCTTTCTGATAGGAAATTTCTTCTCCGTCAAGATAGATTTTCCAGCCTTCGTCATAGGGAATTGTCGTGAGGATCATTTGGTGTTCACCATCGGTTTTGATATTTCCAATGAAATGATCGTCGGTGGCTTCTTCGATAATAAACTGAGGATTGTTCTTTAAAATATCAAAGCTACTTTGGAAATTTTGCTCGTCAAGATAGTAGAAATAGCGATAGGATTGATAGAGGGAAACGGAAGTAGCTTCTCCAAAGAGCGTTAGCGTAACTTCCACAGGCTCTCCTGCTTCAAACCAACCGAGGGGTACGATGTGGGTAGTATCTGTGCCGAGATAATGTCCGAGATCCTTTTCCCCTACGGATAGCTTTACCTCGGAAAAAATAGCAGAAGGGGAATAGAAATAATAGGGGCCACTGTTGGGTGCAGTAAAATGAAATGTCACGGAAGCGTCCGTTTCCGTATCAAGCTTTGTATAGGTGATCTGATTTCCGTTCGACTGAATCGAGCAACCGTCCGAAAGCTTTTCTCCGTAACTTGGTACCGGACGGAAAAGCTCGGAATGTGTACGGTCGCCCGTCATTGCAGCAACTAACGCGTTTAACTTTGCAAATGCCGAACGGTAATCGGAAAATGCAAAGTCTTGAAGGGAAGAATCTACACCGTATGCCAGAGAAAGTGCATAAGGATTTTTGTACGCGGTATAGTTTTCATCAGAATAGATTTCTTCGTAATGATGAGCCAAGAGATTGGAGTCTTTTTGATCAATCAAATATTTTACGCCGAGCAGAGAATCGTTGACAAGAGTTCCCCCGCGGTATTGAGAAAGGTGGGAGCGAGAAACGTAACCCATATTCCGCAAAAAAGCGATTGTTTCGGAATTCAGTGTAGAGGTGGAGCCCGAAAGTCCACGCATTCCAAGTGCCATATTATCGTTATATTTACGGTGGATTAACTTCTCCATACGGTAAAATCCGTCGTCTTTTTCTTTGATCTCATTGACAACGGGACGAAGTTCACCGATAAAATCGTGATAGCTTGTATAGGACGCATAGGAAACGTCGCCGTCAAACTGAACGACACAAGTCAAACTGCTACAGAACACTTCAATGCAAACGACAGCGACCAGGATCGCAGAAATGCTTTCGCGGTGCTTTGGATGCTTCGCTTTCATCCAAAGGCAAAGAAGCGATAGAAATACGATGGTGGCTAAGACGGTCAGCCAAACGGTTTCCAACGAAAGCAGAGACTGATTGGTCTCCACGTAAGACTCAAAGGTCAGCTTATTACAAACGGTAACGAAGAGAACGAGCAGGGAAGCAACGCAGAATAAAAATTTACTTCCCACTCTCTTTAAATTGCCGAAGCCGCGATACGCGAGGACCAAAAGCAAAAAACTGAGCATAAAGCTGTATCGGTAATTGAGCCAGTTGGGGGCTTGAAATCCGTGCCAGATCAAATCCAGCGGATTTGCTAAAAAGCTGAAACCGAAGAAAAGAATCAAAAACGCCGATGCGATTTTTTCACGACTGCGAACAGCACGCGACAAAAAGTAGACAGGGAGCATCAGAAGCGTGAGAAGACCGCAGTAGACGAAAGGAAGTCCTTCGGGGCGAACGGTATCGTATGCGCCGGGGAGAAACTTTGTGAATAGGTCTAAAAGTTTGAAATTCTCTTGCCATTCCCAGCTTGGCGTGGAAAACGAGCTTTTACCAAAACTTAAGGAATAATAGGCACCAAAAATGATGAAAGCTGAAATGGTTACTGCAAGAAGAGAAAACAGGATGGTTCTTGCCATCGCACGAAGCAGATGCAGGCGCTCATTTCTCGGATTGATTTCTTTGGGAGATTTTGAAAAATAGAAATAAAAGGAATAAAGAACAACATAGATACAGACCATATAGCCGATGTAATAGTTGCTCATAATCGTTATCGCAAGAGAAATGACGAAAAGTTTATAACGACGGTTGAGAATCAACCGTTCGATCGCATACGTCAGAATGGGCAACCAGAATACGGCGTCAATCCACATCAGATTGCTTTGATAAACAACGGCATAAGCACATAAGGCATACATCACCGAGAAGGCGACAATGCTGAATTTGTTTGGATGGAGAGTATGCTTATGGAGATAAAATCCAAAGGTAAAGCCGCAAAGACCTACCTTCAGAAGAATGATGCAAAGAAGCGCTTCCTGAATGGCACTTTGAGGAAATAATGCAACCAGATATGAAAGGGGACTTGCCAGATAATAGGCGTAAATCCCGATGAATTCTCCGCCAAGTCCACGCAAAAAACTATAGAGAAGACTATTTTCTCCGTATACAAAACCGCGAAGTGCTTCGTGAAAATAGACGTATTGACCATTCAGATCTAAGACGAGAACTGTTCCGTTTCCCAACGGATAAAGCTCCATTGCGAGATAAACAAAGAACATCAAAAGAAGGGGAACGAGGAAGCAATAACCGAGATAGGACGAGTGAGATGCGGCAATCCGTGTCTGAATACGCTTCAAAAAAGAGAAAAAACGGTTTTCTTTTTTCTCGGGCGTGTTTGGGGTGGTTTCCGTATCTCTCATAGGTTTGACTCCGAGCCTTCTGCGGGGATCACTTTTTTCGTTGCTTTCTCCAGCTTGATCCGATCAATGACCATATCGCGTCCACATCCTTGGCAAAGAATACGAACGTCGCTGCCAACACGCAAAATCTTAAATTGTCTGGAGCCACAGGGGTGCGGTTTCTTCAGTTCGAGGATATCGTTTTGCTTGAATTTTATAATTTCCATAAAGCCCCCATATTTTTTACTTCTTTTATTTTACCATACTATCAATATTTTGTAAATAAGTATTGAAAATTTTAACAAATTTATAAATTTTATTTGACTTAACGTGCTTGTTGTGATATAATGTAATTTGAGATATTTTGGGGAGGCAGAGATGATTATACTTGGAATTGACCCCGGCTTGGCGATTGTCGGGTGGGGGGTAGTAGAATATCAAGGGTCACGCTTTCGCACATTGGGGTACGGTTCTATTGAAACGCCTGCAGGGATGGCGACCGAGCAACGGCTTACTCTGATCTATGAGGGAATTGGAAAGCTGATCGAAACCTATCATCCCGAACATATCGCGGTAGAAGAGCTTTTCTTTAATACCAACCAAACGACGGGAATTCGCGTTGCCGAAGCGCGCGGTGTTATTATTATGCGCGCCTACCAAATGGGAGTGAAGGTCTTTGAATATACTCCTTTGCAGGTAAAACAAGCGGTGGTCGGATACGGACGGGCGGAAAAGAAGCAGGTGATTACAATGGTAACGATGCTTTTGGGTCTTCCGAAACCGCCCAAACCCGACGATACGGCGGACGCGTTGGCGATCGCAATGTGCCACGCGCACTCGGGGGGATCTCGTTTGGCGGCATATTATAATCAGAAATAACGAAAAGAGGATAAATTCCAATGTGGATAGCAGATGGATGGAAAGATTACGAGCTGTTGGACGCTTCTGAAGGGGAGCGCTTGGAACGCTGGGGCGGTTATATTCTTCGGCGCCCTGATCCGCAGATTATTTGGAAAAATGTAAAAAAATCAAATTCATGGAATCTTGCAGATGCGATTTATAAGCGTTCGTCCAAAGGTGGCGGCGGTTGGACGAAAAACGATCTTCCCGCACAGTGGAACATTACTTACGGCAATCTCAAATTTGTATTAAAGCCGATGGGCTTTAAGCATACAGGATTGTTCCCCGAGCAGGCGGCAAACTGGGATTGGTTTTCCAAGCTGATCCGTGAATCGGGACGAAGCATTAAAGTATTGAATCTGTTTGCTTATACCGGCGGAGCTACCGTCGCGGCAGCTGCGGCGGGGGCTTCAGTAGTACACGTAGATGCTGCGAAGGGAATGGTAGCACAGGCAAAAGAAAACGCCGCACTTTCGGGTCTTGCTGATGCACCGATTCGCTATATCGTAGACGATTGTAAAAAATTTGTGGAACGTGAGCTTCGCCGAGGAAATCGCTATGACGCGATTATTATGGATCCTCCGTCGTACGGAAGAGGTCCTTCGGGTGAGGTTTGGAAAATTGAAGAATGTGTGGATGAGTTGGTATCGCTGAGCGCTAAACTTCTTTCGGACGAGCCGCTCTTCTTCTTAATCAATTCCTATACTACGGGACTTTCACCGATGGCAATGCAATATATTCTCGGCTTGAAGGTGGCGTCCCGCTACGGCGGACAGATGGAATCGGGCGAGCTTGGCTTGCGTACGACGGCAACGGGACTTTGTATTCCTTGCGGTGCCAGTGCAAGATGGTACGCGAAAAAATAATTATCGATAACAAATCAGGGGGAAAATAATGTCAAATCCCTTTATCAGAATTGAAGGTCTTTCTTATCGCTATGAGGAAGATTCAATGAGCGCGGGAGCACATCCCGTTCTGAACGACCTTTCGGCAGAAATCGAAGAGGGGTCTTTCGTTGCTGTGCTGGGACACAATGGCTCGGGAAAGTCAACCTTGGCAAAGCTTCTGAATATGATTTTGACGCCTACGAGTGGGAGAATTTTTGTGGACGGAAAAGAAATTACCGACGAAAGTATGACCGACGAAGACATTCTGTCTTTGCGGAAAAATATGGGAATGGTTTTTCAAAATCCCGACAACCAGCTTGTGGCAACGATTGTGGAAGACGACGTGGCGTTCGGACCTGAAAATTTGGGGTTACCGTCCGAAGAAATCAGAGAACGCGTCAATTCCGTACTTTCGGATGTAGGAATGTTGGAATATGCTTCTCATGAGCCGCACCGTCTTTCGGGCGGACAAAAGCAACGCATCGCAATTGCAGGTGTACTTGCGATGCTCCCGAAATGTATTATTTTTGACGAATCGACCGCGATGCTGGATCCGATTGGACGCAAAGAGGTGATGGATGCCATTCTTCGTCTGAATCGCGAAAAGAGAATTACGGTGATTATGATTACGCACTATATGGAAGAAGCCGCTCTGGCTGACCGAATCCTCGTTTTGCACGACGGAAACGTTCTTTTGGACGGAACACCGTCTGAGGTCTTTGAGCAAGAAGAACTTCTCAAATCCTGCGGATTGAACGTTCCTCAATGTACGTCTCTGATTCATCAGCTTCGCGCGGCGGGAATTCCTCTTGAGGGAGAATGTGTTTCGGTGGATCAATGTGCCGAGCTGATTTTACAAACTTTAAATAAGGAACGGTAATATGGCAGAAATCAAGCTGGAGAATCTTTCTTATTTTCACGGAAAAGATACTCCCTATGAAATAAAAGCACTCGATACGATTAATCTCACGATCCCAAACGGAATGATTACGGGTTTGATCGGTCATACGGGATCGGGAAAATCGACATTGGTGCAGATGCTCAACGGAATCCTGCGTCCTCACGAGGGAAGAGTTCTTCTCGACGGACAGGATATCTGGGAAAAGCAAAAGAATATTCGTTCGGTACGTTTTCGTGTCGGACTTGTGATGCAGTATCCCGAATATCAACTTTTTGAAGAAACGGTGTATCAGGATATTGCGTTCGGGCCGAAAAATATGGGACTTAGTGAAGATGAAATCCGTGTTCGTGTCGAAGAAGCGGTTCGCTTTGCGGGACTTGGCGCAGATCTTCTTGAAAAATCTCCCTTTGATCTTTCTGGCGGAGAAAAGAGAAGAGCTGCAATTGCAGGAATTATTGCGATGCGTCCCGACGTGCTTGTTCTGGACGAGCCTGCTGCGGGACTGGATCCACGTGGTAGGGACGCTATTTTTGCTAATCTGGTTTCATATCACGAGCAAAGCGGAAATACTGTTGTGATTGTGAGCCACAGTATGGAAGATATGGCGAGATATTGCGATCATTTGATCGTAATGAATGAAGGAAAAATCGTGATGCAGGGCGACCGTGATTACGTTTTTTCACGTTCTGAACGTCTGACCGAAGTTGGGTTGGATATTCCTCAGGTAACAAAAATGATGCTGATCTTAAAGGAACACGGAGTCGACGTGGACGGCGGAATTTATACGGTAGATCAGGCATTGGAACGAGTTTTAAAAATTTATCAAAAAACATTGGAAAAATAAAGTATGAAAAGTATTGCGTTCGGGCAATTTTACCCCGCAAACTCACCGTTGCACAAATTGGATCCGAGAATCAAGGTGATTTTAACGATCTTGTATATTGTATGTTCCTTTTTGTGTAAGAATCTTTTGAGCTTCGTGCTCTTGGCTCTTTCGGCAATCATTCTCATCCTTTGTGGACGGGTACCGATTCGGATTGTTTTGCGCGGATTGCGTCCGGTTTTAATTATTCTTGCCTTTACGGCTTTCTTGAATATTTTTTGGACCAAGGGTGAACAGCTTTTGCTTTCGTGGAAGTTTATTCAAATTTATGCCGAGGGACTTTATGCGGCGGCATTTATGATGGTGCGAATCGCCACTCTCATTATCGGAACGGGAATGCTGCTCACCTATACGACCACGCCGATTGCACTGACCGATGCCCTTGAGGATCTCTTATCTCCTTTGAAAAAGCTGAAAGTTCCCGTGCACGAATTTGCGATGATGATGACGATTGCGCTTCGCTTTATTCCGCTTCTCAGCGAGGAAACCGAAAAAATTATGACAGCGCAAAAGGCGCGCGGCGCGGATTTTTCCTCGGGTGGATTGATTCGACGGGCAAAAGCCTTGATCCCGATTCTGATTCCGCTGTTTGTTTCTGCCTTTAATCGCGCAGGAGATCTCGCCACGGCAATGGAGTGCCGTTGCTATCACGGCGGCGAGGGGCGTACGAGAATGCACGTCCGACACGTTCGCTTTGTGGATTTTGTTCCGCTGGTGTTGATTCTTCTTTTGGGCGCAGCCTTGATACTGTTAAATATTCTCGGCATAGGTTTTTCTATGTGATGAAAGAGGGAGAAGGAATGAAACTTTTATTGCATCTTTCTTTTTTGGGAACGAATTATTGCGGATATCAGATTCAGCCCAACGGAATTACGATTCAGCAACGCTTGAATGAAGCAACTAAGGCACTGTTCGGGTATGACTGTGATATTGTTGGATGTAGTCGCACCGACAGTGGCGTACACGCCAATCAGTTTTGCGTGACGGTATCCAAAAAGGGAACGAATCAATTACAGACGACGATTCCGACCGATCGTTTCCCTCAGGCA
>JAZOSZ010000059.1:0-2359 GCA_045657365.1 Eubacteriales bacterium | reverse complement strand
TGTTTGCGCTGATCGATCTGATCCAGCTGGACAGCGTCAATCAGTTTGCAAAGACGGCAATGCAGTCGCTCGTTGGCGGATTGCTTGCCTGCCTTGCGGTTCGCATGGGCTTTGGCGACGACGTGGGTATGATCATGATCGGTACGATTATGATTCTGATTCCCGGCGTCTTTTTCAGTACGGCGCTCCGTGATTTGCTTTGCGGAGATTTTCTTGCGGGAACGCTGAAGACGGTGCAGGCGGGTCTTTCGACTCTGATGATCGCCTTCGGCTATCTTCTGGCAATCTTTTTGGTAGGAGGTGGCTTGATATGAGTGACTTTTTTACTTTACAATTTCTCATTCAGCTGGTTACTTCTGCCATCGGCAGTGTCGGATTTGCGATGATCTATCGCGTGGCAGGCAAATATTTGCCCTTGGCGGCAGTGGGTGGTACGCTGACCTTTGCGGTGTATTATGCCGTTGAATTTTTCGGACTCGGCGTGTTTGCCGCGGCAATGCTGTCTTCGGCATTTGCGGCGCTTTTCTCCGAGATTTTTGCGAAGATCAAGCGCGCCCCCGTCAGCATTTTCCTCTTGCCCTGCTCAATTCCGATTGTACCGGGAAGCGGACTTTATTATACGATCGCGAACTTCATTTCCAAAGACTTTGCGGCGGCAGGGCGTTATCTCAGTACCACGCTGGGCATCGGTCTTGGTATCGCGTGCGGTATCGTCGTCGTTCCCGTGCTTTGGCATTTGTGCTTCGGCGGGATTGCGTATCTCGGTAAGAGGAAGAAACAGGGGAAATGACGAAAGAAGATTTTCCAAAGAGAAAAAGAAACCGTTTGGAACATTACGATTATAGTTCTTTCGGAGTATATTTTTTGACAATATGTACCGCGGAGCGGCGCAATTATTTTTGGGAGAATGTAGGGGCGACCAGTGGTCGTCCGGAAGACGTCGTTTTATCCTCTTATGGAAAGATTGTGGATGAAACGATAAATCATATACCAAAGATATACCCCGCTATATGTGTGGATCAATATGTTATAATGCCAGACCATATTCATTTGTTGGTGAGGATTCTTTCTGATGAATACGGACGACCAATGGTCGCCCCTACAATGTCAAGGTTGGTGCAACAGATGAAAGGGTATGCTACCAAACAAATTGGCGAATCAATTTGGCAGAAATTATTTTTTGACCACATTATTCGCAACCGCGAGGATTACGAAGAACATTTGCGATATATTCACGAAAATCCAATGCGTTGGCAATTCGATGAATTGTATTCCCAAGAATAAGAAAAAGCCTTCTCTATTAGAGAAGGCTTGATTTTTACTTATGAGAACTTAAAACTTTGCGTCGACGATCTTCTGGAATTCTTCTCTGTCAAGGAAGGGTGCCATATCGTTGAGCGAGGGAGATACGATGCGTCCGTCGGGCAGGACCTTCGACGAGGACTTGGGCGCGAAGTTCTGCGTGGGATCGACCACGACCTCGCAAACGGCAGGTCCTTCGGTGGCAAGGAATTCGGCGATCACGCGATCGGCGTCCTTTTCCGAATCAAAGGTGTAGTAGGGAAGACCGAACGCGTCGGAGAGCTTTCCGAAATCGGGGAAGCAGATGCCACTCTTCTCATCAATGCCGATAAAGGGCGGCTTGAAGAGGTTGGTCTGCGTCTGACGAATCGAATGATAGCCATTATTATTGATGATAAACAGCTTCATATTAAGCTTGTTGTAAGCAATCGTTGCAAGCTCCTGAATATTCATCATCACGCTTCCGTCACCGTCGATGCACACCGTGCGCTTCTCGTTGTCGGAGATCGCAACGCCGAGCGCTGCGGGGAGTCCGTAGCCCATAGCGGCGCACCCCGAGTTGGTAAACATTCTCTGTCCTTGCTTGATCTTTCCTGCCTGGAAGGTGACGACGCACGCGCTTCCGTTACCGCAGATAATGCGGTCATCGGGCGTGAGTTGATCAAAAAGCTTATCCATAAAGATATAGGGGTTGATCGGAGCGTCGTCGTGGCGGTATTCGTCACATGCCGCGGGATATTTCTTGACGAGATCGCGGCACCAAGCAAGCCACTTGGCGTGCGAGGGAACGGGCGTATAATCCTCGGCAAGAAGCTTGTCGAGAAGATCGCCGACGTCGGCATTGATCGGCATATCGGGGCGGATCGTCGGCTTGATCAGCTCACGGGGATCGATGTCGACGATGATCTTGTACGCGTTCTTGGCAAAATCGTAATGGGTATAACCGATCATACGGATATTCAGACGGCAACCGAGGCTCAGAAGCAGGTCGCACTGCTGAATAGCAAAGTTACCGGGGCGCGTACCGACCGTACCCGGCATTCCCGCAAAGTAGGGG
>JAZOSZ010000058.1:0-2552 GCA_045657365.1 Eubacteriales bacterium | reverse complement strand
CGCTCCAAGATCAAGGACGGAAAGGTGCTTGCCGATCAGGGTATAATCGCTGGCTGCGCGGGCGGTATGTTCGACAGCATCGATGAGGCTGCGGCAATACTCAGAGGCGGAAGCACAGGAAACGGGTATTTCTCGCTCTCTGTATATCCGACAAGCGTCCCCGTATCTCTTGAGCTTACTAAAATAGGCGTTACTGCAGATCTTCTCTCTGCCGGTGCCGTTATCAAGCCCTCATTCTGCGGTCCTTGCTTTGGCGCGGGAGACGTACCCGCAAACAACGGACTCTCTCTCCGTCACACAACAAGAAACTTCCCGAACCGTGAAGGCTCGAAGCCCGGTGAAGGACAGCTTTCGGGTGTTGCTCTGATGGACGCAAGAAGCATTGCGGCAACGGCGCGCAACGGCGGCGTGATTACGGCGGCAACCGACATTGATTACGATTACACGCCTCACGAATACAGCTTTGACAAATCGGTCTACGCAAAGCGCGTTTACTACGGCTACGGCAAGGCAGATCCCGACGCCGAGCTGATCTTTGGACCGAATATCACCGACTGGCCCACGCAGTACGAGCTCGCCGACAACCTGCTCGTGAAGCTCGCGGCAGTCATTCGCGACCCCGTAACGACCACCGACGAGCTGATCCCCTCGGGAGAAACCTCGTCTTACCGCTCGAACCCCCTGCGACTCTCCGAGTTTGCACTCTCCCGCCGCGTCCCCGAGTACGTCGGACGCTCCAAGGAGATTGCCGCAACCGAAGCGGCACGCAGAGCAGACGGCGACGTTTCGGAGCTTCGTTCGGTGCTTTCCAAGGTTGGTGACGCCGATGCGCTTCTGAAAAACACGCAGTTCGGCTCGTGCGTCTTTGCCAATAAGCCGGGTGACGGCTCCGCGCGTGAGCAAGCGGCTTCCTGTCAGAAGGTGCTTGGCGGCTTCGCCAACATCTGCTATGAGTTCGCAACCAAGCGCTACCGCTCCAACTGCATCAACTGGGGAATTCTTCCCTTCACGCTCCCCGAGGGCGCGCCCTTCGGCTACGAGGTCGGCGACTACGTCTTCGTCGAGGGAATCCGCGAGAAGATCGCCGCAGGCATCGAGGAATTTGAGGCAAAGGTTGTCCGTGCCGACGGCTCGGTGGAGAGCATCACGCTCTACGTGAAGGGACTCACCGACGATGAGCGCGAGATCATTCTCGACGGATGTCTGATGAACTACTACAAGGCGCACAGCCAAAACTAATCATAAAGAGGTACCTACCATGGAAAAGATTAAAATGACAACCCCCCTCGTCGAGATGGACGGCGACGAGATGACAAGAATCCTTTGGCAGATGATCAAGGACGAGCTTCTTCTTCCCTTCGTCGACCTGAAGACCGAATATTATGATCTCGGTCTTGTCGAGCGTGAGAAGACGAAGGACAAGGTCACGGTCGACAGTGCTGAAGCAACGCTCAAATACGGCGTTGCCGTCAAGTGCGCTACCATTACGCCCAACAAGCAGAGAGTCGAGGAATATCACCTGACCGAAATGTGGAAGAGCCCCAACGGAACGATCCGTGCCATTCTCGACGGCACCGTCTTCCGCGCTCCCATTCTGATCGATTCGATCAAGCCTGCCGTTCGCAACTGGAAGAAGCCGATCACGATCGCGCGTCACGCCTACGGCGACGTCTACAAGGCGACCGAATACCGCATCCCCGGCGAGGGCAAGGCAGAGCTGTTGTTTACCGCCAAGGACGGTACCCAAATGCGCCAGACCATCTACGATTTCGAGTGCGCGGGTGTCTTGCAGGGGCAGTACAATAAGGATACTTCCATTAGATCTTTCGCTCACTCTTGCTTCAAGTACGCCATCGCAACCAAGCAGGATCTGTGGTTTTCCACCAAGGATACCATCTCCAAGCAGTACGACCAGACCTTCAAGCTGATCTTCGAGGAGATCTATCAGAACGAATACAAAGATAAGTTTGAAGAGTTGGGCATTGAGTATTTCTACACGCTGATCGACGACGCGGTCGCCCGCGTCATCCGTAGCGAGGGCGGCTTCATCTGGGCTTGCAAGAACTACGACGGTGACGTTATGAGCGATATGGTATCGACCGCTTTTGGGTCGCTTGCCATGATGACCTCTGTACTCGTTTCTCCCGACGGCAACTACGAATACGAGGCGGCACACGGAACAGTCACGCGCCACTATTACCGCTACCTCAAGGGTGAGGAGACCTCGACCAATCCCATGGCGACCATCTTCGCCTGGACAGGCGCGCTTCGCAAACGCGGCGAACTGGACGAGCTGCCCGATCTTGTGGCCTTTGCCGACAAGCTGGAGGCCGCCTGCATTCAGACGCTGAACGACGGCATCATGACCAAGGACCTTGCAGGTCTTGTCGAGGACAAGTCCGCCGTTACGCCCGTTAATAGTATGGGCTTTTTGAAGGCAATTAGGGAGAGAATGGAATAATGAAAGGGTGGCCTGAACAACAGGTCTCCCTTGGTTTTATATGTTTGTTTGAATGAGAGGAATGGCCTATATCAAAACTTTACACCGGATG
>JAZOSZ010000057.1:0-3258 GCA_045657365.1 Eubacteriales bacterium | reverse complement strand
CGTACTTTCTGATCTTTGCAGGCTCAAGATCCACTCTTGCGGGACGAATTGCCTCGTGCGCGTCCTGTGCGCCTGCCTTTGCCTTATATACTCTGGGCGTCTCGGTCATATACTTCTCGCCGTATTTTGCCGCAATATAGGCTCTTGCCTCTCCCTGCGCCTCCTCCGAAATACGAAGCGAGTCGGTACGCATATAGGTGATAAGACCCTGCATACCGCCATTTTCACTACCTACGTTAATACCTTCATACAGCTCCTGCGCGATGCGCATAATCTTCTGCGAACGGAAGCCGAGCTTTCTTGCCGCCTCCTGCTGCAAGGTCGAGGTGGTAAAGGGCGGTGCGGGAAGCTTCTTTTTCTTGGATTTCTTGACCGAGTGTACGGTAAAAGGCTTGCCCTCGACGGCGTGAACGACTGCCATTGCCTCGTCCTCGCAGGTCAGCTTGATTCTTCCCTGCTCGTTGCCGTAGAAGCGTACCGAAAAGTCGTGTCCGCCCTCTGCCGAGAGCATCGCGTCGACCGTCCAGTATTCGACGGGCGTAAAGCGGCGGATCTCGTCCTCACGCTCGACGATCATTCTCGTGGCAACCGACTGCACGCGGCCTGCCGAAAGTCCGCTGCGGACGTTCTTCCAGAGGAACGGCGAGAGCTTATATCCCACGATTCGGTCGAGGATTCTTCTTGCCTGCTGTGCGTTGACGAGGTTCATATCGAGGGTTCTCGGCGCTTTGATCGCGCTCTTGACCGCCGTTTTGGTAACCTCGTGGAAGCAGATTCGCATCGTCTTCTCCACGGGAATTCCGTGTGCTACCGAAAGATGCCACGCAATAGCTTCGCCTTCGCGGTCAGGGTCGGTTGCGAGGAAGATCTTGTTTGCCGCTTTTGCTTCCTTGCGGATTTCGCGGATCAGGTCGCCCTTTCCGCGGATGTTGATATAATGCGCGTCAAAGTCGTTTTCCACGTCGACGCCGAAGCTGCTTTTGGGCAGGTCGCGCACGTGTCCCTTGGACGCGATGACTTTGTAGTTTGAGCCGAGATAGCCTTTAATGGTAGATGCTTTGGAAGGTGACTCCACGATAACCAGATTTGCCATGAGTGTTTCCTTTCTGAATGGGGTATATCTTAATTATTGTTTTACTTTTTATGTGTCATCCTGAGCGTAGCCGCCGAGATTCCGCCTGCGGCGATTTTGCTATCGCAAAATTTCGACTTCGGACCTTGTCCTTCGCTCAGAATGACACGGCGGCGAAGTCGAACGGATCTCATAAAAATTTTCACTTTCGAATATAAAGTCCGCCGGGGAGCGAGGTCACGACGCCGTAGAGTTCCAGCATCGTCAGTGCCGTGAGCACCTCTCCGATGCCGCAATTCTCCGAGCAAAGTGCGTCGGGGGGCGTCGGACGGTCGAGCGGCATTCGGTCAAGCACGCTCTGCTCCACCGAAGACAGCGCCACGCTCGGTGTCGGCTTCGGTGTTTCTTTGGGGACTTGTTTGATTTCTTGTTTGATTTCTTGTTTGGATTCTTTTTTCGTTTGCTTTTTCGGCTCTTGTTTCGGCGCTTCCACAGCCGTTTCACGTCTGCCGAGTCTGCCCGTTTCGTAGTCGGCGGGCACGCCGAAATAGCGAAGTGCCGCATCGCAATCGGGAATTTCTCTGGGAGTTCTGAGGTCGAGTAGCTTTCCGTACAGAAATTCGTAATGCTTCAAAATATCTTTCGCGGTCACGGCGACGTACGCACCCTCTTGAATCAGGGCGTTCGGACCCTCGGCGCCCACGTCTCCGATCTTTCCGGGGACGGCAAAGAGCTGTCTTCCCTGCGAAATTGCCAAACGGGCGGTAATCATCGAGCCGCTTTTGAGGGCGCACTCGACAAGCAGCGTTCCCTGACACATTCCGCTGATGATTCGGTTTCGCTTGGGAAAATTATAAGGATTTGCGGGTTCTCCGGGCGGGTATTCGCTGATGACGGCACCCGTACGCTCGATGCTTTGCTTTAAGGCTCTGTGTGCCTTCGGGTAATCGACGAGCACACCGCAACCGAGCACGGCGACGGTTTTCCCCTTTGCTGCCAACGCGCCGCACGCGGCGACGCCGTCAATACCGAGTGCCAGACCGCTGACGATCACGGCGCCTGCTTTGGCAAGTCCGAAGGAGAGGTCGAACGCCGTTTTGCGTCCGTACTCGCTCATTTTTCTCGTTCCGACCACACCGACGGCAGGTCGTTCTTCGAAGAGCGGCAGCTCGCCTTTGACGTAGAGCACGACGGGCGGGTCTTCGATCGTTCTCAGACGCGAAGGGTATGCGGCGTCGGCGTAGGAAACGATCTCAACGCGATGCTTCCGACACTCTTCGACGATGCGCTCGGCGTCCTCGAGCTTTTTATTGGTCAGCTTTGCCTTCAATCCGTCTCCGATGCCGTCAATCTGCCCGATCTCTTCTTCGCTCATTTCAAACAGCTCGTACGGCTCGTAGCGTCCCGCAAGGCGTCCGAAATCCTTCGACGCCACGCCGCACGCCAGCGAAAGCCAGACCCAGAAGGTATGCTCATTTTTGCTAAAATTCATCACATACTCCTACTTTTTGATTCGTATAGCTTTTAGAAAAGTTTGAATCTTTGATTCCTAAAGCCTCTCCTTTTGGGAGAGGTGGATTGCGAAGCAAGACGGAGAGGGTTCTTTTCGACACCCCCTCTCAGTCGCTCCGCGACAGCTCTCCCAAAGGGAGAGCCTACTCTAAAAATCGAACATTTCTACTTTTTCTACTTCTACGCTTTCACTTCGCTCTGACCGTTTCCCAGATACAGATCGTGGCTGCCGCCGCCGCGTTGAGCGACTCGTTGCCCTCTTTCATCGGAATGATCGCGCAATCGTCGCAGGCGTTGATCACGGCGTCCGAAAGTCCGTGTCCTTCGTTGCCGATGACGAAGCAATCTCCCCGATGAAGCTCAAATTCTCCGATCGGTCTTGCGCCCTCGCGCAACGCCGCCGCCAAGACGCTTCTTCCCGCCCCGCGAAGTGCCGAAATCGCATGGGGGAGTTCTTTTTGCGGTACCGTGAGAATGGGCAGGCGGAAGATCGCGCCCATTGCCGCGCGGATCGTTTTGGGATGATAGAGATCGGCGCAATCGTCGCTGAGAATCAGTCGGTCGATGCCGAGCGCGGCACAGCTTCGAATCACCGTTCCGAGATTGCCCGTATCGCGCAGAGATTCTGCGATGAGAATCCGCTCGCCCGTCAGCGCCCCCGCGTCGAGGGGTTC
>JAZOSZ010000056.1:0-5184 GCA_045657365.1 Eubacteriales bacterium | reverse complement strand
CATTCTGATCGCGGGTGACCTCTTCGACGGACGCACCGTTACCCCCGAAACGGCGGCACTCACCGAAAAGCTTTTGCGCGAAAGCTCGTGCCCCGTCGTGATCGCTCCGGGCAACCACGATCCGTACACCGAGGGCGGATTTTACCGTACCTACGAAAAAAATCAAATTCCCGAGCACGTCTATCTGTTTACCTCAAGTGAGCTTCAGTGCTTTGAAATCGAGGAACTGAAAACGCGCGTGTTTGGCTATGCCTTCTCGTCGGCAACCCTTGCCGAATCGCCGTTGCTTGGTGCCAAGCTCCCCGAAAAATCTGGTTGGACACATCTTTTGTGCGCGCACGCGGACGTCACGTCCCCCATTTCTCGCACCGCACCCGTCACGGAGGGAGATATTCTTCGCGCTGATTTTGACTATGCGGCGCTTGGACATATTCACCGCCCCCCCGCATTCGTGTCGGACAAGATCCGCTATTGCGGCTTTGCCGAGGGACGGAGCTTTGACGAGGTGGGCGAGGGCGGCGTCCTGATCGTCACACTCGACGAGAGCGAACCGATCAAAATTGAGCGCCGCGTTCTTGCACAAAAGCGCTATGAAATCGAAGAAATGGATCTCAGTGCGTATCCCGACGATGCGGCAATGCTTATGGCAATTCAAAACCTACTGAAAGCATCGGTGGAACAGGGCGTTACCCATCTGCGACTCTATCTTGTTGGTAGTGCTGAACCGGAAGTTCTTGCCACAGTGCTGGAGCGGTTAAATGAAACTAACCAAGGGCTCTCGCTTGATCTGCACGACCTTACGATTCCCGTCGCAGACGGAAACTTTCTCAAAAATGATATTACGATCCGAGGCGCATTTTACCGCGCTCTCTATCCGAAGCTGATCGACGAAGATCCCACCGTGCGCCGACGGGCGGCAAAGGCGCTCCGTATCGGACTTTGCGCCATTGACGGCAGAGCGATTCCTACCGAGGAGGGCAACCAATGAAAATTTTAGAGCTCAACATTCTTGAATTCGGCGGACTTTGTGACCGCCATATCACACTCTCCGAGGGACTCAATCTTCTCTACGGCGAAAACGAAGCGGGAAAGAGTACGATCTGGCTCTTTATCAAATTTATGCTCTACGGAATGCCCCGCAAAGGAACCGAAGAGCGTGAGCGCTCGGTCAGCTGGCGAGGACACCGCGCGATCGGTAGTATGCGCGTGCGCCACGAGGAAGAGGAATACCGCATTGAGCGGAGCTTTACCGAAAGCGGACGCACGGGCAACGATAAGCTGACGATTTACCGTCACGCTACGGGCGAGGTCGTCTTTGCGGGCAGAGAAGCGGGCGAGGTCTTTCTCGGCGTGCCGCGCGAGGTCTTTGAAAGTACCTGTGGCATCGGACAGAAAAAGATCGGCGACCTCGGCGGAAAGAAGGGCGCCGACGCCATTCAGAATCTTTTGTCGAGCGCCGATGAGTCGACCGATATCTCGCATATCAAGGAGAAGCTTGAGGCGATCCGAAAGTCTTACCGTCACAAAAACGGAAAGGGCGGACGCCTGTACGACCTCGGCGGAGAGATCAATGAAGCGAAAAAACGCTGGGACCGTGCGCAGGAAACCGAAAAAACTCTTGCCTTGCTCGAAGAAAAAATGAATCGCAATCAAATGCAGATGACACAGAGTGAGTCTAAACTAACTCTTGTCAACGAGCGCTTGACACAGCTCGGAACACTCGAAATTTTACGCCGTTTCGAGCGTCTGCGCACCATGGAGGAGCGGAAAACTGCGCTCGATCAACAGATCGAAGCCCTGCGTCGACGCGAGCAAAAGACCGAAAGAAGCCTTAGCCAAGCCGACGCGGCAGACCTGAGAAGCCTTGCCGAAAATCTTCGCTCGGCAAAGCTGCGGCAGGACGCGCAAACCGAGCTTTCTGCTCAGATTTCCGCGCGCCGCACGTATGACGAAGCAGACGCCTCCCTCGGAGAGCGCATCGAAGCCAAAGGCGGAGCGGCGGCAATCCTTGCCAATATGAAAAAGAAATCGAGAACGGCGGGACTTTGCCTCGGAATGGGCGCGGCGTTTCTTGCCCTCGGCGGCGCAGGATTCCTTCTGACGCCGATCATTGCGGCGGTCGGTGCTGCGCTTTGTGTCCTCTTTGGAATCCTTGGTATCGTTTTTGCCGATCAACGCAAAAAGATCGCGGCAGAGTTTGGAGAGAACCCCAAAACGCTTGCGGCAACGCTTGAGCGTGCGAGCGCGGCGCTTCTTGCAAAGAATGCCGAAGCACGGGAAAGAACCGAGCTTGCGGCGGCACAAGCAGCACTCGAAGCGCTCGTCCGTGAGATGACCGAGCGCCTTCGTACGGCGCTCCAACGAACGCTTCCTGCCGACGAGGTGAGTCCTACCGTCGCCGCGGCAGAACGGGAAATTGACAGAATTTCGGCATTCTTGCGCGAATATGGAGAATTGAATACCGCAAGATCGGCACTTGGGCAGAGCATTGAGAACGAGCGTCGGGGACTTTCGCAGTATGACGAAGCCGCCCTGCGTGAGCGTCTGACGATCGAGATTTCCGAGCTGGAAGCACTCGACCCCGTGCGCCTCGAAACCGAACGAAATTTCCTGAAAACACAGCTCAGAACGCTGGAAAACAGCTTCCGCACCTCGCAGATCGACCTGATCTCCGCCAAAGCAAACGCCGAGGATCCGATCGTGCTTGCCGACCGTTGGCAGACTCTTGGCAACGCCTATGAGAACGCCGAGGAATATTACGAGGCTTTGGAGCTTGCTATCGAGGCGCTCTCGGATGCGTCTGAAACGGTGCGGGGAAATATTGCTCCTGCCCTCGGTCGCAGAGCGGGAGAAATGATGCAATACGTCAGCGCAGGACGCTACGATACTCTCACTGCCGGTGCGGACTATACGCCGTCCCTGCTTGATGAGAGCCGAATGACCGTCACGGCAGACGCCCTGAGCGCGGGAACGAGCGACGCGGCGTACCTCAGCCTTCGCATTGCGCTGATGATGCAACTCTTCGAGGGCGAGCTTCCGCCCCTGATGCTTGACGACGCCCTCTGTCAGATCGACGATCAACGGGTGTCCCGAATTCTCACCCTGCTCGCAAAGCTCGGTGAAGAGGAGCTTCAGTGCTTGCTCTTTACCTGCCATACGAGAGAGGATCAGATTTGTGAGGAATTGTCGCTCCCCTATGCCAAGATTTCCTTGTAAATCGGGCATTGTCGGGCAAATTGTCATAAGAAAAAAGTTGAATTTTGTGAAAAATGCCCCAAGAAAAAATCAGAAAAATATGGTAAAATAATAGTAGCAGAAAAATAGCAGGAATTTTTGACCCCAAGATTTGTCATAAGGAGGACGGATATGTTTGAGATCGGAAGCTATGTAAGTTATCGTGCCGAAGGCGTTTGTGTCATTGTCGATATCCGTGAGGAGCGCTTCGGTGCTCTCGGCGGTACGGGAAAATATTATATCCTTGCTCCGATTGGCGATGAAAAATCGACCGTCTTCGTTCCGTTCGACAACGAAACGCTCGTTTCGATGATGCGGCCGCTTCTGTCGGCAGAGGAGATCCTTGCTATGGTCGAGGAGCTTCGCGAGGAACGCATCGAGTGGATCGAGGAGAGCCGACTGCGCAATCTTCGATTTCGGGAGATCTTCTCGGTGGGAGACCGCAGAGAACTTATCGTCCTGCTCAATACCGTCGTCGAGCATAGCGAGAGGATCCGCGCTCTCGGCAAAAAAGTCGGCTCGACCGACGAGAACGCGATCTATCGCGCAAAGACGATGCTTTTTGAGGAATTTTCGATGACGACCGACCTTCATGATGCCGAAGAGGTTCTTCTTCTTCTCCGCGGAGAGAGAGGACTCAAATCCAAAGAATTTAATCCTGCACTCAGCGTGTGATGATAACGAAAAACGGCTCCGCTACGAAGGTAGCGGAACTGTTTTTGTATTTATCCGATGATCAATGAAAGGAAAATGATGAACACTATCGCATTCGCCACCGACCTTTGGGTGGTAGATCTGCGCGAAGGAGCAAGAATTGTCGCTTGCCGCGCGCCGTGGGAGAGAAATACCATCGGGCAAAGCTTTGCCGAGCGTCTGCCCGAAGAAGAAATCAAACGGCTTTCCAATCTTCTCGTCTCGTATGAAATGAAACCGATTCTCAGCGAAACGAAAGAGGGACAAGTCCTCATCGTGCTACCGAGCCTTGTGCCGTCGGCAACTTCCGCCGTCGTGCTTTTGCCGCAAATCGAACGGAAAACGCTCCTGCGCTACCTTGCCAAACAAAGCGGAATTGTCTTTGAGTGGAGTGAGTCCCTTGCCGAAGAAGCCTCGGGACGCCTCACGGGCGGTGTAAAGACCCAAAAAGAGGCGCTTGAGAGCATCGTAGAGGAGATTCGGATCCTTGACGTTGCGACCCTTGCCCCCGCAAGACGAAGGAAAGAAGGACGCATCGACGGCTTTCTCAAGACGAGAGCGGAGAAACTCGCAATTTTGGCGGGCTGTTCGCTCAAGATCGGAGAGTGGAAGACGGTGAACGACGAGGAAAACTTTGATTTTGGACTTTTTGCGCATTTTCTGCTCGTCAGCTTTCTGTTCTGCCGAACGAATGCATACGACCGAACTGCCGAGCTTTCGGTCGAAGAGGGCGGATCGTTGGGGGAGAAGATCACAGTCAGCTTTGCGTGTGATGAAATTCCCGCAGGAACGACGTGGGAGATCGGTGTCCTCGAAGGACTTGCCGAGGAATGGCAGATCTATTTTCTTGCCAATTACTGCGACGGACGAATGAAACTCAGCATGGTCCCGCGCAGAATCGATTTCTCCTACCTCGGACTCAAAGCAGAATTGAGATTTTCGTAATAAAAAGCAAGGACGCCTTTGTTCAAAATTCGCAGTAAAATTCAATAGCCTTCCTTCGGGAAGGCTATTTTTGTGAGAGGCTGAACGAGAGAACATCTCGGCGGAAGACAAATCTTCAGCGGCTCTTTCCAAAATCTCTCAATCTTTTTTAACTTTTTTAACTTTCCCAAAACATATTGACAAACCCTGCGACACATTCTATAATGGAGATAATGAAAACGGAAGGGTACGGTTCCAAAAACAAAAATATGAACGAAACACTCCAAAAAATCGAATTCCGACGATTCTCGCTTTCGGACAAGGAATCTTATG
>JAZOSZ010000055.1:0-11882 GCA_045657365.1 Eubacteriales bacterium | reverse complement strand
AGACGGGAATCGAAAGCTTTTCACCGACACCGATAAACTTGATCGGCTTGCCCGTGACGTGCTTGACCGAAAGCGCCGCGCCGCCACGCGTATCGCCGTCGAGCTTGGTGAGAATGACACCCGTGACGTCCAGAAGCTCGTTGAAGGTTTTTGCAACCGTTACGGCATCTTGACCGATCATCGCGTCAATGGTCAGAAGAATCTCGGTTGGTGCTACCGTTTCCTTGATCTTCTGTAATTCACCCATCAGCTCCTCGTCAATGTGCAGACGGCCTGCCGTGTCGATAAAGACCATATCGTAGCCTTTTTTCTGCGCATAGGCAACGCCTTCCTTGGCGATCTTGACGGGAGATTCCTTGTCACCCATCGTAAAGACGGGAATCGAAAGCTTTTCACCGACGATTTCGAGCTGCTTGATTGCGGCAGGACGGTAAACGTCACACGCGACGAGCAGGGGATTCTTTCCTTGCTTTTTGTAAAGCCCCGCAAGCTTTCCCGCGTGCGTGGTTTTACCCGCACCCTGAAGACCGACCATCATTACCACCGTCGGCGGTTTTGAGGAAATCGTCAGCTTGGCTTGTGAGCCACCCATCAGAGCAATCAGCTCTTCGTTGACGATCTTGACGATCTGTTGCGCGGGGAGCAGAGATTCGAGGACCTCAGTACCAACGGCACGCTCGGAAACCGTGTTGATAAAATCTTTTACAACCTTGAAGTTGACGTCGGCTTCGAGAAGCGCAAGCTTGATCTCACGCATTCCCGCTTTGATGTCGGCTTCGGTCAATTTTCCCTTGTTGCGGAATTTTTTGAAGGCATTTTCCAGTTTTTCGCTTAAACTTTGAAACATACGATTACCTTCCTTTCGTGTTTCTTACTCCTTGACGGCTTCGGCAAGCTTCAGAATCTCAGCTCGCAACTCAGGGGAGACGTCTTGCTCCTCGGCAAGTCGGCAAAGAGAGTTTGCGGCAGCTTCCACCGAGAGAAGCTTTTTCGCAAGTCCGAGCTTTTCTTCGTAGAAAAAAAGCTCACTTTCGGCTTTTTTGATCAGCCCGCGAACGCCTTGGCGCGAAATTCCGATCTCCTCGGCAATTTCGGCTAAGGAATAGTCCTCGTTATAATACAGATCGAGAACAGAACGCTTGTGGTCGGTCAAAAGTTCACCGTAAAAATCCAAGAGATAGCCTACGTTAAGATTTTTTTCAAACATAACCAAAGGCACTCCTTTTTTGAAAATAACGGTGTAAACCAAAATGCTTTACAAGTATATCATACTTTTTTCTGTCTGTCAAGCGTTTTTTGAAAAAAGTTTTAAATTTTTACTTATAAAAATGAAAAAAGCACCGCCAAAAGCGATGCTTTTTTTGGTGCCGGTGATCGGGGTCGAACCGATACGGTATCGCTACCACTGGATTTTGAGTCCAGCACGTCTGCCAATTCCATCACACCGGCGTGTAACAGAGCTATTATATCATAGTTGATAGGGAAAAGTCAAGAACTTTTTGAAAAAAATTAAAAATATTATTTTTCTTTTTTCTCTAAATTCTATTTCAATTTTTCAGGAAATGTGTTATAATAAAATGGAATATATATTTCTTAGTGAAAAACGAAAAAAGAAAGGAGAAGCGTTACGATGAAACTTTTTGCTAAAAAAGCATTGGCATTCTTGTTGCTGTTTGCAATGCTTATGTCATTGAGTACGGTACTCTTTGTCGCGAACGCTGCCACGGGACACGATACGCATCTCGATCCCTCGAAACCCTTTCCTACGATGCGGGAAAATTCAATCTATTACACCTGCCGTTACGATGAGAAAACCGAAAAGGTTCTGATCAGCGGAACGGTCAATCACGACGTTATGATTGAGCATCGCGCATATTTTCTTGACGTTTACACCATTGCTCCCGATCAATCCATTGAAAGTGCTGTCTTTTCAGAAGAAGCACAGAGCAAGGCGAGTATGGAGATTGCGATTCGTTTTGATTTTTCACTTTCGGCATTGACGATGACCGATCGGTTTTCCCGCTATGCGATCGTTTTGCGTTCTGCTGCGGGAGAAAAAATTCTCGGCGCGGAGCCGCAGTACATCTTTGTCGCCGCCGATGACAATGAAGAGGTGACCCAAGCAATGACCTATAAGGGAATTTCTTTGGACGTTACTTCACTTGCGGGTTCCGTGAATGCGGGAACGACGATTCTTCCTGTTTATTTGAATCGTTTGTTCAGCAATAATACGGGTGGTATGGTATATCCCTTAGAGGATGGATTCTGTTATTTTGACCGTTCGTATATCGAAGAGCTTGATGCCAAAACGAAAACCTATTCGACGTCGGGAACCCGTGTGTATTTTCAGCTTCTTCTCGAATCGGTTGGTTCGGAAATCTCCGTAGCCAATGGAGAAACGAGGGGAGCAGAGTACGACTTTCCCGATCTTCGTCGCAAAGAAAATCTTCAGAAAATTGCGGCAGCAGCGGAGTTCCTTGCGGAACGCTATGAGGGAGAGACCTACGGAAAGCTATCGGGGTTGATCGTCGGTTCTTCGATTGACCGAGCACAGAAAAATTATGCGGGAAATTTAACGCTTGAGGAATATGCAGAACGCTATACCTTCTATCTGGTGGTGGTAGCCAGTGCTGCGCGGATCCGAAATTCCGAACTTGACGTTCTCGTCCCCTTCAGTGCTACCGATACTTACACCGATCCTGCGGCAGAGCTCCCGAAGGGGGATTATTCTCCCTCTGCTTTAATGGAAGAAATTCTTACGTTGATTTACGAAAGACTTACGGGAACATTCGCTTTTGGAACGGTGATCGAATCCGAAACGGCTCCGTTGATTTGGGACGAGGAACAAAACGTTCTGGTCAAAAATGAAAGAACGGGGCTTCTTTCTCCCGACAATCTTTCGATCTATGAAAATTACTTAAAGAAACTGCAACAGAAGAGTACCGATGCACCTACGCATTTTATCTACTCTTGGGACGTGTCGGACGCCCTTGACGATAATCGTCTGCCGTGCAGCTATGCTTACAGCTATTATCGTCTGCTTCGATATCCAAGCCTGACTTCTTTCGTTGTTTCTTTTGAAAACGACGAACAGAACGATCTTGCGGAACTTTTGCAACTTTTGCGCTATATTGATACAAGCAAAGGAAGAAGCGTTACCAATCCGTTGCTTGTCTCGTTTGGCGCAACCAGCTGGGAAAAATTGCTTTCGGCTTCCTCGTTGAATCCCCCAAGCATTCAAAAGGTTTTCCGAATGGGAGCAAGTATCTCTGCGCCGAAGGCTTTGGAAGGCTCTTTTGAGTATTTTGATTTTTCTTCGGGAAATATCAGCGATTGGTACAGAGGGGTCGGCTGTAAAAAAATCAAAGACGATATTCTGGGAAATGACGTTCATACGGTTCGCGCCGAAATGAAAAATCTGGGAGAGCGTGAAGCAGCGGAACTTTTGTATTTCTATGAATTTCCAGAAAATTTTGTCTATACGCCTTATCTCAAGTTGACGCTGGGACTTTCCGAGTCGATGGCAACAAAGAAAACGCTCTATAAAATTACCGTTACCTACGGAAACGACCGTACGATGCTTTTTGCCGATCAGATGATGTTTTCTGGGGAAAAACTTGAGCTTTGGTTGGATCTTGGTAAGGTTTCCGCTGAGGATCTTTTGACGGAGCATCTGAAAATCAGCGCTCAGGTGATCGACGGAGACGTGGAAGAGTTTTCTTTGCGAATCTTCGGACTTACGGGATATAGTGAGGAATATTCTTCGGAAGAACTTTCCGAGCTCATTCAAGAAGAACGCTTGAGAATCCGAAATCAAAATGATGAGGAAAACGATGACGATGGAAGAATGAGTCTGCTTTGGTTGATTTTCGGCATATTGTTGCTGATTTCTGCCTTGGTTGGCGGTGTTTTCTTCTTCTTCCACCGAAAGGAAGATGACGCGGACGAAAAAGAGGAAAACGAAGAAAAACAAAAGGAATAAAAACAAGAAAAGAGCTGGAAAGGAGCAGATATGGCAGAATTTGTACATTTGCATTTGCACAGTGAATATAGCTTGCTTGACGGTGCCTGCCGTATCTCGGAAATCCCGAAGCGCGCCAAGGAGTGCGGACATACGGCGGTCGCATTGACTGACCACGGCGCAATGTACGGCGCCGTCGCCTTCTACCGTGCTTGTCAAAAAGAGGGCATTCGTCCTATTATCGGCTGTGAGGTCTACGTAGCACAACGCTCGCGTTTTGAACGTACGGGCGGCGTGGACGGAAAATATCACCATTTGGTGCTTCTGTGCGAAAACGAGATCGGATATAAAAATTTGATTCAGATGGTGTCACGGGGATATACCGAGGGATTTTATGCAAAGCCGAGAATTGATATGGAGCTTCTTCGCGAACATTCGGAAGGACTCATCTGCCTTTCGGCGTGTCTGGCAGGAAAAATTCCTTCGCTTCTGCTTCGCGGCGAATACGAGGAAGCCAAAGCGTATGCGAGAGAGCTTTCCGACGTTTTTGGTAAGGATCGCTTTTATATTGAGATTCAGAACCACGGTCTTGCCGAGCAAACGCAGGTGCTTGGCGAGCTTGTTCGTCTTGCCGAGGAGTGTGATCTACCCCTCGTTGCCACCAATGACTGTCACTATTTGCGTCGGGAGAATGCACAGACGCAGGCGGTTTTGATGTGTATTCAGACCAATAGCGTTATTACCGACGGACGCCCCGTAGGATTTGAAACCGATGAGTTTTATTATAAAACGACGGCAGAAATGACGATGCTGTTCGGAAAATATCAGGGCGCGATCGAAAATACCGTAAAAATTGCCGAAATGTGTCGGTTTGAATTTCAGTTTGATCAGCCGAAGCTACCGACCTTCCCGACACCCAAGGGGAAAACGTCCTCGGAATATCTGAGAGAATTGACCTTCCAAGGACTTGAACGCCGTAGGGAAAACGGAACCCTTTCTCTGACGCAGGAGAATGAAAAAACTTATCTTGACCGAATCGAATACGAGCTTGGCGTCATTGCCAATATGGGATATTCCGACTATTTTCTGATCGTTCAGGATTACGTGGGATTCGCCAGAAAATCGGGGATTCCCGTAGGTCCGGGCAGAGGCTCGGGCGCGGGAAGTCTTGTTGCGTATCTGAATGAAATTACCGACGTCGATCCCATGGTATTTGACTTACTGTTCGAGCGTTTTCTCAACCCTGAACGTGTCAGTATGCCCGATATTGATATTGATTTTTGCTATCACCGCCGCGACGAGGTGATTTCCTATATGTTCGACCGTTACGGATCGGATCACGTCTCGCAGATTATTGCGTTTGGAACGCTGGCGGCACGTGCCGCGATTCGTGACGTCGGACGCGCGATGGGGCTTCCGTACAGTGAAGTCGATCCGGTGGCAAAAGCCATTCCGCAGGAGCTGGGTGTTACACTTTCCGATGCGCTCAAACGCTCGGCGCTTCGGGAACAGTACGAGAGCTCGGACACGGTCAGAAAGCTCGTCGATACCGCGCTTCAGATCGAGGGAATGCCTCGAAATATCACCGTACACGCCGCAGGACTTGTCGTCACCGATCAGCCTGTGTATGATTACGTGCCGCTTGCCGTCAGTAATGAAACGGTGGTGACGCAGTTTGATATGGATACGATTGCCGAGTTAGGTCTGCTCAAATTTGACTTTCTGGCGCTTCGCTATCTCAGTATTCTGCACGATGCCGAAAAAACGGTGCGCCTGACGGAGAGAGCTGACTTTGACCTCGAAAAGATTCCCTTTGACGATCGTGAAACCTTTGAGATGATCTCGCGCGGAGAAACGCTCGGACTTTTTCAGCTGGAATCGGCGGGAATGCGCCAAACGCTTGCCGAGCTGAAGCCCGATTGTCTGGATGATATTATTGCCGCAATCGCACTTTACCGCCCGGGACCGATGGATTCGATTCCGCAGTATATCGAAGCAAGACATCACCCCGAAAAGGTTCAATATGCGCATCCGATGCTCGAACCGATTCTTCGTTCCACTTACGGGTGTACCGTGTATCAGGAGCAGGTAATGAGTATTTTCCGCGTCATTGCGGGATATACCTATGGACACGCCGATATCGTTCGCCGTGCGATGTCCAAGAAAAAAGCGGCTGTGCTTGAAGCCGAGCGCGAAAGCTTTCTTTCGGGGGCAGAGCAGAACGGCGTGGATCGTGAAACGGCAAGAAAGCTCTTTGACGATATGGCGTCCTTTGCCAATTACGCTTTCAATAAGAGTCACGCCGCCGCATACGCGGTGATTTCTTACCGTACGGCTTATCTGAAAAAGCATTTTCCCGAAGCCTATATGGCGGCACTGATGACCTCGGTGCTGGGAAATCAAGTCAAGCTTGCCGAATATATTGATGAGTGTGAGAAGCACGGAATTCACGTGCTTCCCCCCGACATCAATGAGAGTCATATCAATTTTTATCCCAAGGACGGCAATATCGTCTTCGGTCTTCTGGCACTCAAAAACGTTGGACGTCAGTTCATTGAGAGTATTTTGAGGGAACGGGAAGGGCAGAGTTTTTCCGATTTTGAGGAGTTTGTTCGCCGTATGGCGCCTTATGATCTCAATAAACGAATGGTAGAATCGCTCATTAAAGCAGGCGCCTTTGACCGTCTCGGCGTTTACCGTAGCCGCTTGCTTGCTTCGTATGAAACGCTGATCGAAATGGTGCAGCAAAAGGACCGCAATAATATTGTTGGACAGCTCGATATGTTTTCGGTGATTCCCGAAGCCAAAGCAACGGCACCTTCCTTTTCATATCCCGAGATTCCCGATTTTTCGATCAAAGAAAAATTGCTTTTGGAAAAGGAATGTTCGGGAATGTATTTCTCGGGGCATCTGCTTGACAGCTACGAAAAACACGCAAAACACTTTGCTGCACAGGGAATTGCGGAGATCGTTTCTATGGATTCATCGCAGGAAAAGAAACGAGTTTCGGCAGCGGGAATTATTTCCTCGGTTACCGTGAAAACGACGAGAAAGAACGAAAAAATGGCATTCGTTACGATCGAAGACCGATACGCCTCGATCGAATGTCTGGTCTTTCCCAACGTCTATCAGAAATTTTCGCATCTTCTTCGTTTGGAAGCTGCGATTGGCGTGATCGGTGCGATTTCTTTGCGCGATGAAGAGGAAGATCCGAAAATTCTGATTTCGGAAATCGAGCCGCTTGTGGAAAATGAACGCTTTGTTCCCACCCCTCAAGAGAACCCTTCCCCGGTACCGCAAGAAAAAAAGGAACGGCAAACCACCGTTCCCAAGCAGGAGATCAAATCAGAACAGAAGAAAATTACCAAGCTTTATTTGCGACTGCCCGATCTTCAAGGACGGCAATACGAAAAGACAAAAAATCTTCTTGAGATTTTTGACGGAGAAATTCCCGTCTTTCTTTACGATACGTCAAAGGCGACGTACGTGCCGCATCGCGGCGGCGTTGCCGTAGACGCCTTCCTTCTTTCGGAGCTTTGTGAGCTTCTCGGAGAAGAAAACGTCGTGCCGCGATAACGCTTAGTGAGAATAATCTTCAACGAGAGAGTTCAGGGCTTCTTTCGTTTTTACCAAAATTCCCTCTCCGAGCAGAGAACGGTCTGCTTCGGGGAGGGTTTTTACATAGGTGTCAATGACATCCAAAAGTCTTCCTTCGGACGAAAAGATTCCGATTCTCCCTTGATATTCCTTGACGATAAATTTCTCCTCTTCTTCTGTTGCGGACGGTTGTTCATGGCTTTCCGTTTCGGTGTCTTCTTGGGGAAGATATACGTAAATTTCTTTGGGTTTACCGTCCAAAGGAGCTTCTTTGCTTTGATCGAGGACATATAAGAATACGAATGAGGTCAATAGCAAAAGAAGCAGAAAACATAGCGCATAAATGAGAGTAAAACGCATTGGATTGGTAGATTTCATCTTCAATTTATTCCTTTCAGCATTCTTTTTCGTAGTATTCCTTTTTTTGTGTTTATTTATTCTGAAACAGAGGAATAATAAGGAAAAAGAAAGCGAGGTTGCGGTGTGGAAGAAAACAAAAACAAAGAAAATCAAAAAAGCAAAGTAGGCGCAAGCGGTATCGGGCGCTGGATTCTCAAATGGATCACCGCAGGTCTTCTTTTTTTGGTCGTACTTTTGCTCGTCGGCGCATTGATTTTTTGTATTTACGTGGAAAAGAAAATCGAAAAAACGATTGATGAAAGCCTTTTTTCGATCGTTGGCGCAGATTCGGCGACCACACTTTATTACTATGAGAAAAATGAGAACGGTGAGAAAACCGCCGTAGCACTCGACGAAGGAGCCCTGTATGGCGGCTACCGAAGTATTTACGTTGCGTACGAAGATGTTCCGCAAGACCTGATTGACGCGTTCGTAAGTATCGAGGATAAACGCTTTTGGGATCATCGAGGCGTGGATTGGCGCAGGACACTTTCGGCAGGAGCCAATTATTTTTTGAAGTTTCACGGTAGCTACGGCGGATCTACCATAACGCAACAGCTGATCAAAAACGTGACCGATAAGGATGAATATTCCTTTCAGCGAAAGATTCAGGAAATTTTTTGGGCACTCGATCTCGAAACCAAAATGGATAAAAAAGAGATTCTCGGACTGTATCTCAACGTCATCAATCTCTCTCAAGGCTGTTACGGCGTACAGGCGGCGGCAAACTATTATTTTTCCAAGGACGTGTCTGAGCTTACCTTGAATGAATGTGCGTGTATTGCTGCCATTACCAACAGTCCGTCGTATTACGATCCATTGCAGAATCCCGACAATAACCGTGCCAGAAGGACATTGATCTTGCGTGAAATGTATGCCCAAGGCTATATTGATGAAGACGAACTGAATGAGGCTCTTTCTCAAGGAGTCGTATTGAGCATTCGGGAAGCTTCGGGGAAAGAAGAAATCAATTCCTGGTACGTAGATATGGTCATCGAAGACGTCATTGGAGATTTGATGCGGGAATACGGATATACAAGAGCAATGGCAAATCTTGTGCTATATACGGGCGGATTGAAAATTTATACGGCAATGGATCCGGAAATTCAAACGATTCTCGAAAAGTATTATGCCAAAACATCTCATTTTTACGGTGCGGGGAGTGCGGTCACTCCGCAATCAAGTATGATCGTTCTGGATTCGGAAAACGGTGCAATTCTTGGTGTGGTTGGAGGCGTGGGAAAGAAGAGTGCCAATCGGATTCAGAATTTTGCTACCCAAACGCTGCGCCCTGCAGGCTCGGTGGTAAAACCTCTTTCGGTGTATGCCCCGGGACTTGAAGGCGGGCATCTTCTTTGGTCGACGGTCTATGATGACGTTCCCGTGAATTTTGGAAATTACAATCTCGACCCCGCCAAAGGAAGGATTGTAGAACCCGTCGCCTGGCCGAAAAATTCCACGGGAATTTACCGAGGACTGACCAACGTCAATCACGCGCTTTCCCATTCGATCAATACCGTGACCGTGCGCGCCTTAGAAGAAGTGGGACTCGAAAAATCCTTTGATTTTCTGTATCATAAGCTTGGAATCAAGAGCTTGATTCGCGAGGGGAGTACGGCATCGGGAGCGTATATTACCGATATGGACGTCGCAGCATTGGCACTGGGGCAGATGAATTACGGCGTGACCGTAAAGGAGATCACGGCGGCATATTCGATCTTTCCCAACCAAGGAATTTATCATAAGGCGCGCTCGTATGATCGCGTAACCGACGGTCAGGGAAGTATTCTTCTGGAGCAAAGCTATCACGGAGAAGCGGTACTTTCGGAAGGAAACGCTGACGTAATGAACCGTATGCTTGAGAACGTCGTCAAAGAGGGAACGGCATCCTCGATTCGTTTGAAAAACAGAATTGCTTGCGCGGGGAAGACGGGAACAACGCAAAATAATTACGACCGATGGTATATCGGATATACTCCCAAAGTGATCGGTGGCGTGTGGTATGGATACGAATATCCAAAAGCTTTGGTTGGAACCAATCAATGCCTGGCTATTTGGGACGAGATAATGACCCGGATTCACGAAGCCAAGGGATGGCTGAGCAGTCCGACCGATTTTCAGCGATCGGATCGTGTCATCGAAGCCGAATACTGTGCAGATTCCGGTAAACTTCCCACCGAGGCGTGTTACCTCGATCCGAGAGGAGATCGTATTGAACGTGGATATTTTGTTCAGGGGAGTGAACCGAGTGAATTCTGCACGTGTCACGTTCCCGTACTGTATGATAAAATTGAAGGTGGCGTTGCGTTTGAAGGTACTTGCGCAGGAGCGGAATACGTGGGACTCATCAGCGTTGTAAGAAGCTTTCCTTGCGAGGTAACCGTTAGAGATGCACAATACGTCTGGCGAAATATCGGAAAGAAAATTTTACCAGAAACTTCGCCAAAGCTTCCGTTTTTTCATAATTTGCTGGAGAAAGGGGAATATTGCGGCATTTCGAATGCAGAACAACAGTATAACCGATTCTGCCGTACCCATTTTAATTATTTTGAATGGAAACGAAGACAGGAAGAATAGAGAAAAGGCAGTTCATTTTTGAACTGCCTTTATGTGTTTGAATTGAAAGTGTAATTGTAATGCAGCATTACCGCATCCGAGAGTAAGGAAGATTCTTTTTCAATGCAAAGCCATTCCTCTTCTGTTCCCGAAAAATAAACGTCGGTCAAAGCGTCGCAAAAGAAAAATGCGGAGATGCCAATTTGCTCGATACTGTTTGGCAAGCAAATTTCCCGTAAGTTTTCACAGTTGGAAAAGGTGGCGGGTTCGATGCTTGTGATGCTTCCGAGAATCGTGATTTTTTGCAGATTTTTACAAAATTCAAAAGCGGCACTGCCGAGGCTTGCGACAGAACTCGGAATTGTGATCTCGGTAAGTCCAAGGCAATAAGCAAACGCCGAATCGGCAATGCTCGTTACCGTATTTGGAATGGTAATCTTCGTCAGAGCATTACAAGCGCGGAAATCTCCGATGCGCGTTACGGCACGTCCCTCATAGAGTGCGGGAATGATAATTTCCGAAAGATCGGTCTTAGTGCCAATCGAAACCTCGTACGTTCCGTCATCTAAAAGAAGATAACTTAAGGAGAGGGACGGAGAAGAATCCTCTTGGATTCCTTCTTCTTCTTCTTCTTCTTCTTCTTCGCGCTCTTCTTCCGCGTCCACGTTTTCTTCTTCCTTAGGCGGTGGTGTTGGATCGCTTGGTTGCGTTGGCGTGGTGTTTTCGGAATCGGGGGGATTCTCCCCGATCTCCGAGTCGTTCTGATCGTTCGGTAACATCGAAGATTCGTCTTCTGGTTCTACGTTGCCCGGGGAAGAATTTTCTCCGAGAGGATCATCTGCCTCCGAGGAATTTTCGTCGTTTTTGTCGGCTTCGGTATTTGGCGTTTCTTCCTTGTCGAGAGCTTGTGATTCCTTGGTTGTTGGCGTTGTTTCCTCTTCCTTGGGAAGCGGGGGGGTCGTTGCTTCTTTGCCATCGTCAAAAAGAAGAAAACTTCCGATAAGGACGGTGGCTAACAATAGAAAGAAAAATAGCAGGCAAAGAATTTTTGTCAGAGTCTTCATTGTTTCTCCCAATGTATTGCGGATCAAAAGCACTTGTGAACCCCAAAAGGACGCATAAGTGCTTTTGAAAATTATTTTTTGATAAACTGGCTCTGATAGAGCGTGGCATAAAATCCGTTCTTGGCAAGGAGGTCTTGGTGATTTCCTTGCTCGATGACGTTGCCGTCCTTCATTACGAGGATTACGTCGGCGTCTTTGATCGTGGAAAGACGGTGTGCAACGATAAAACTCGTGCGACCTTGCATCATCGTGGCAAACGCCTTTTGAATACGGAGTTCGGTACGGGTATCGATCGACGAGGTTGC
>JAZOSZ010000054.1:0-8845 GCA_045657365.1 Eubacteriales bacterium | reverse complement strand
TGGCTCTTGGTCTGGGTTTTTTTATATATTATTTTACGGTAGGAAAACTTGTCATTTATCTTTCGGAATGGATAGTTTTTTTCCTTCGGGCAACATTTTCGATTTTTTTCTTTCTTTTACTGCGACCTTTCGTGAAAATTCTTACTTTTCTGTTTTATGTTTTGAAAAAAATACTTGCTAATCTCGAAAAAAGCATTGCAAAACATCGTAAAAAGGTGTATAATAAACGTAAAACAAGGGATTGCTTCAATGCCGCAGAACGCGGATTTTTGTAAGCCGTTTCTTCTAAAATCTACGAAAAGACAAGAGGTGAAACACGGTGAAAAGAAAGTATTTTCAAGGAAGGAAAACGCTTCCGACGATGATGATTCAGGCGTTTTTGATCCTTTTGTTGGTTTTTTCTGTCGTGTTCTTCTTGTGGAGCCTGATGAAATACAATAAGATTATGGAAGATAAAAAAGAGGACGAGGCGTATATTGAGCAGTTGAACGACGAAATTGAACGCTTGGAATATCTCGTAGACGCACCGCTCGATGATGCGTATAAAATTCGTATTGCCCGTGAGAAGCTTGGGATGTGTTTTCCCGATGAAATTGTTTTTCATAGTCAGGTTGATGGATAAGTGAGGGAAAAATTGTGCAGAAAATAAAAGATTCAGATCGTTTTCTTATCATCGAATATTTTCTCAAAATACGAAAAACCGCCGTGAGGTTATCACGGCGGTTTTTCTTGTATTCCGTCGAATTTTCGGGGATTGGTATAGATTCTTCACCCGACTCCTATAATAAATTTATGTGAGTGTCAAAAAGAAAGGGTAAAAAAATGATAGAAAAGAAAAATGATCTGGCACCGTATTTGTTTCATCAAGGAACGAATTATACGGCATACGACTATATGGGAGTCCACCCAGAGGGAGATTCATTTGTTTTTCGTGTCTGGGCTCCGAATGCCGAACGGGTTTTTGTGGTAGGAGATTTTAATGCGTGGCAAAATGAGAACCCAATGACGAAAATTACTGCGGGGGGCATTTGGGAAACGAAAATTCCAAGCACGCAGATTTCCGGGGAGAGTTGTTACAAGTATAAAATTCAATCATTGGGAAGAGAACTGATAAAAGCTGATCCTTATGCCGTACGAGCCGAGCTTCCGCCTGCGACAGCCAGTGTGATTTCTACGATCGACGGATATTATTGGCGGGATCACGGATGGCTTTCGTACCGAAAAAACAAGCAAGGAAAAATGTACGCCGAGCCGATGAACGTTTACGAGGTGCATCTTGGCTCGTGGAAGCGCCATCCCGACGGCGGGTATTATTCTTATGCCGAACTTGCTATGGAACTTGCACCGTACGTCAAGCAAATGGGATATACGCATGTAGAGCTGATGCCTGTGATGGAACATCCTTTTGACGGTTCTTGGGGGTATCAGATCTGTTCCTATTATGCGCCGAGTGCCCGTTTTGGAACGCCGAAGGAATTTATGGCGTTCGTGGATTCAATGCACGAGGCAGGCATCGGCGTGATCCTTGATTGGGTCCCTGCACATTTTCCAAAGGACGAGCACGGACTTTATGAATTTGACGGGCAACCGCTCTACGAATATCAGGGCTATGATCGAATGGAGCACGCAGGGTGGGGAACGCGGCGCTTTGACGTGGGAAGAAACGAGGTCCAGTGCTTTCTGGTTTCCAACGCCGATTATTGGATTCGTAAATATCACGTAGACGGCTTGCGGGTTGATGCCGTGGCATCTATGCTATATCTCGATTATGATAAAAAACCGGGAGAATGGATACCGAACGTTTACGGGGATCACCGATGTCTTGAGGCGATCGCTTTCTTTCAAAAATTGAATTCCTATCTAAAAGAGGAATTCCCCGACGTGTTGATGATTGCGGAAGAATCGACGGCTTGGGCAAATCTGACAACGTTTGCGGACGGCGGTCTTGGATTTGATATGAAATGGAATATGGGGTGGATGAACGATACCCTCTCTTATGCGGTGCTCGATCCGATCTACCGTCGGTATCACCACGATAAGCTGACTTTTTCTCTCACCTATGCCTTTGGAGAAAAATATCTTCTTCCGATTTCCCACGATGAGGTAGTTCACGGGAAAAAATCATTTCTCGATAAAATGTCGGGGGATTATTGGCAAAAATTTGCCAATGCGCGCGCATTTCTTGGCTATATGATGATTCACCCGGGAAAAAAGCTTCTCTTTATGGGAAGTGAAATTGGACAGTTTAAAGAATGGGACTACGCATCACAAGTAGAATGGTTCCTGCTCGATTACGACTCTCACGCGAAATTTCAGTATTATACTGCAGAGCTGAATCATTTTTATTTGCAAACGCCCGCGCTTTGGCAGGTGGACGATTCGTGGGAAGGCTATCAGTGGATCGATGCCGATAATCAAAGTCAAAGTATTATTTCTTGTCGAAGAATCGACAAAAAAGGACGGGAAATCATCGCCTTGATCAATTTTACCCCCGTAGCTCGGGAAGACTTCCTATTGGGTGTTCCTCAATCAGGGGTTTACGAAGAAATTTTCAATTCCGACAAAAAGGAATTCGGCGGGAGTGGTGTGATTAACGAGGGAGAACTGCATACCACGGGAGAGGCTTGGAACTATTGCGAGGATTCGGTCAGGCTTCGCGTCCCACCGCTGGGACTTTTGGTTTTACAGTGTAAGAATACAAAGAAAAAATAAAAGCAATAAAAAGAAATAACGGAGGCAATTATGTTCAGAAAAAAAGAATGTGTCGCGATGCTTTTGGCGGGAGGACAAGGAAGCAGACTCTATGCGCTGACCGAAAAAAATGCCAAGCCCGCAGTTCCGTTCGGCGGGAAATACCGTATCATTGACTTTACTCTTTCCAATTGTGTCAATTCGGGCTTTGATACCGTGGGGGTTCTCACCCAGTATCAGCCTCTTGTGCTCAATGATTACATAGGAAACGGATTGCCGTGGGATCTTGACCGTTCGTTTGGAGGAGTCAAAATCCTTCCGCCGTATCAAGGGAAAAAGAGCGCCGATTGGTATCGGGGAACGGCAAATGCGATTTATCAGAATATGGAATTTATTGAGCGCTATTCTCCCGATTACGTATTGATCCTTTCGGGAGATCATATTTACAAAATGGATTATGGCAAGATGCTGGAATATCATAAGAAAGTAGCCGCCGATTGTACGATTGCCGTCATTGACGTTCCGCTCAAGGAAGCAAGCCGCTTTGGTATTATGAGTACCGAAGAGGACGGAAAAATTTATAAATTTACAGAAAAACCGAAGAATCCCGACAGCACGAAAGCTTCTATGGGAATTTATATTTTTTCCAAAGAGGTTCTCTTTGAGTATCTAACGAAGGATGCAAGCGATCCCGAAAGCTCCAATGATTTTGGCAAGAATGTGATTCCCTCCATGCTTGCCGCGCAGAAACGAATGTACGCGTATCCTTTCAGCGGTTATTGGAAGGACGTTGGAACGATTTCTTCGCTTTGGGAAGCCAATATGGATTTGCTTGGCGAAAATCCAAAACTTGATTTGCAGGATGAGGAGTGGCGGATTTATTCGCGTCATGAGGCGCACTCTCCGCAGTTTGTGGGAGAAGGCGCTGTAGTGGAAAGTAGTTCAATCACCGAAGGATGTGAAATTTACGGAACGGTAAAAAAATCCGTGCTCGGTGCGGGTGTTTGTATTCAAGCGGGCGCTGTTGTCAGCAATTCGGTTCTTATGGATAACGTCACGGTAGAGAAAAATGCAACGATCAACTATGCTATCATTGATGAAGGAACCACGGTCGGTGAGGGCGCATCAATCGGTAGCGAGCAGAAAAAGGTAAAGGGAATTAGCGTAATTGCCTCAGGATTATCGATTCCGTCGGGGGCAACGGTAGGGGATAACGAAATGATTTCAGAGATTTCTCAAATTCAAGAAAAGGGGGAAGAATAATATGGAAGTAGCAGGATTGATTTTTTCCAACATTCACGATTCTTCCATTTCAGAATTGACGAATATTCGTACGATGGCGTCGGTTCCGTTTGGATGTCGGTATCGACTCATTGATTTTCCGCTTTCCAATATGGTAAATTCGGGAATTAGCAAAATTGGTATCATTACGCACAACAACTATCAATCCTTGATGGATCATCTTGGAACGGGAAAGGATTGGGATCTTGCCAGACGGTCGGGTGGCATAAAAATTCTCCCCCCGTTTTTTAATACATACGACAATTCCAATGGGGGGCGTCTGTATTCTTCCCGATTGGAAGCTTTGATGGGTGTTTCGAGCTTTATTTCGCGTTGTAGTGAGGATTATATTGTTCTTTCGGACTGTGATGGAATCTGTAACATTGATCTTTCCGACGCAATAGAACAGCACGTAGCCACGCAAGCCGATCTGACGATCATTACGCGCAAGGTTACAGTAGGCGTCGATGAAATTCCTGAACGAAGTAAGGTTGTTTTGGCGGACGAAAACGGACGGATCAATGATATTATCTCTTACGTGCAGGGAGAAACGGCAGAAGAAATCAGCACGAATATTATGATTGCCAACCGTATGTTTCTCTTGAATGCGATCGGAGACGCAGGAGCGCACGGATACAGCGATTTTTATCGCGATATCGTTGCCAAACGTGCCGCAAAAATGAGAATTTTCCGCTATCTTTACAAAGGGATTTTTATTCAGATTACTTCGCTCGAAAGCTATTTTTCCAACTCCATGAGACTTCTTTCATCCGAAGTACGCAACGGACTTTTTGAGGTGAAGCATCATCCGATTTATACGAAGCTTCGCAATTCGGCGCCGACGCGGTACAGCGAAAGCGCACAAGTTCATAACAGCTACGTTGCCGACGGCTGTGTGATCGAAGGTGTGGTGGAGAATTCGATTTTGTTTCGTGGAGTACAGGTAGGCAAGGGAACGGTTGTGAAAAACTGTATTTTGTTACAAGACACTTTTACGGGAAATAACGTTTCTCTCAATTGTGTCATTTCTGATAAAAACGTAGTAATTCGTGACGGACGAATGTTATCGGGCTATGAATCGATGCCGTTCTTTATTCCCAAAGGAAGTATGGTTTAAGAAGGAGAACGAAAATGAAAAAAATTTTACTGATTGGTGCTGAGGCAATGCCGTTCGCAGCGACGGGCGGTCTTGGCGACGTTCTCGGTTCTTTGCCCGTAGCTCTTTCCAATGCCGGAGGAGCCGAGGTGGACGTTCGTGTCGTACTTCCGCTATACCAAGGTATTTCTTCCGAGTGGCGTACACAGATGACGCTGGAAATTGAATATCACCTCTTTCTTTCTTGGCGCAAGCAATATTGCGGGGTTTACCGACTGTATAAAGACGGCGTTACTTACTATTTTATCGATAACGAATACTATTTTCAACGAGATAGCTTATATGGGTGCTTTGACGATGGAGAGCGTTTTGCCTTTTTCTGTAAGGCAGCAATCGATATGCTCGGAAAAATCGGATTTTATCCAGACGTCCTTCACGCACACGATTGGCACAGTGCTCTCAGCTTGATTTATCTGGAAAGAAAATATCGTCAAATTCAGGGATATGCGCGTATGAAGACGCTCTTTACGATTCACAATATTGAATATCAAGGAAACTATGACTTTGGGATCCTTGAAGATATTTTTGAGCTATCAGAAAACGATCGTCCGATTGTGGAATACAACGGACGCATCAATTTGATGAAAGGGGCGATCGTTCTTGCCGACCGTGTCAGCACGGTCAGTCCCCGCTATGCCGAAGAAATTTGCACCGCGGAATATGCCCACGGATTGCATCCGATTCTGAAAGAAAACAAAGGGAAGCTGTGCGGAATTTTGAACGGCATTGATTATGAGTATTACAATCCCCAAAACGATCCATCCATTGAAAAAAACTTTCATACGAAATCCTTGGAAGGAAAAAAAGAGAACAAAACGGCGCTCCAGAAGGAGCTATGCCTTCCTTTGCAAAGCGAAATTCCAATGCTTTCGATGATTTCTCGATTGGTATCTCATAAAGGTCTTGACCTTATTTCGGAAATTGTGTATAATATAATAAAAGAGCAAGATGTTCAACTTGTTGTCCTTGGAAAAGGGGAGATGCGGTACGAAAAATTTTTTACCGATTTGCAGGAAGCATTTCCCGATAAAGTTCGTGCACTGATTACATACGACCGTGCATTATCCAAACGGATTTATGCCGCGGCCGATATTTTCCTGATGCCGTCGAGGAGTGAGCCTTGCGGTCTTTCGCAGATGATTGCCTCGCGTTACGGGGCAATTCCCGTAACGAGGGAAACCGGGGGACTGTACGACTCGATCAAACCGTATTGGGAAGGTAACGGAAGGACCTACGGGAATGGATTTACCTTTGCCAATTACCGTTCGGAAGAGCTTTCCGAACGCACGCTGGCGGCAATCGAGCTTTGGAGAAACGAGAAGAAAAGGATTTCGCTTGTAAAGAGAATTATGGAAACCGATTTTTCTTGGAACACTTCCGCAACCCGATATCTGGAACTTTATCAATCCCTTTAAAAACGATCTCGATGCCGCGGAGTCGGCAGAAGAAAGGAACAACAAATATGAGCAAACCTCTTACGAAATCCGAAGTGAAGGAAAACATTGAAATCAAGCTTTCTCGCTATTTCGGATGCACTCCGAGTGAAGCGTCCCGTGAGCAAATGTATAAAACCGTGACGATGACGGTAAAAGATATTCTGACGAAAAAGCGAGGGGACTTTAAACAAGAAGTTAATGCCAACGGCGCTAAGCGTGTGTATTATATGTGCTTGGAATTTCTTTTGGGGCGTTCTCTCAAAACCAGTCTTTGTAATCTTGGCTTAGAGGAGACCTATGCAAAGGTGCTTCGTGAATACGGCTTTTCTTTGGAAGATATTTTGAACTGTGAGTCAGATGCCGGACTTGGGAACGGTGGACTTGGACGGCTTGCCGCCTGCTTTATGGATTCTCTTTCTTCCCTTGATTATCCCGCAACTGGATTCTCGATTTGTTATGAATACGGATTTTTCAAACAGATGCTTGTTGACGGAATGCAGGTCGAGCTCCCCGATATCTGGCTGCCCAGCGGAGAGGTTTGGTTGGTACCAAGAACCGATCGCATTTATCAGGTCAGAATGGGGGGACGCGTCAAGGAAAATTGGAAGGACGGACATCTCGAAATCCTGTACGAGGACTGTGAGGAGATCGAAGCTGTTCCTTACGATATGATGATTTCGGGGGCTGACAGCCAAGCAGTCAGTCAGCTTCGCTTGTGGAAAGCAAGAGATACCCATAATTTCAATATGGGACTCTTTACGCAGGGGCAGTATACTAAGGCAATGGAAGAAAGCACCAATGCCGAAATCATTTCTAAGGTGCTGTATCCCTCGGATAATCACATTGAAGGAAAGCTCCTTCGTTTGGCACAACAGTATTTTCTCGTGTCGGCATCGTGTCAGAGTATTCTTCGGGATCATTTGGCAGTGTACGGGACTCTTGACAATCTTGCCGAAAAGGTTGCGATTCACATTAATGACACTCACCCCGCACTCTGCATTCCCGAGCTGATGAGAATTTTGATCGACGATTATTTTTATTCCTGGGAGCACGCTTGGGATACGGTCGTTCGCATTTGTTCTTATACGAATCATACGGTGATGCCCGAGGCGTTGGAAACCTGGAACGAAGATTTATTCCGCTTGAAATTGCCAAGAATTTATATGATCGTCAAGGAAATCAACGAGCGATTCTGCCGCGAGGCGTGGAAGGCTTTTCCTGGCAACTGGAACCGCATTTCCAAGATGAGCATTGTCGGTTACGGACAGATCCGCATGGCAAATCTTTGCGCAGTCGGTTGTCATTCGGTGAATGGAGTTTCCAAGCTTCATTCCGAAATTTTAGTGAACTCTATTTTTAAGGATTTTTACGCAATGTATCCCGATCGCTTCTGTAACGTGACGAACGGCATTGCTCATCGTCGGTGGCTTTGTTATTCCAATCCCAAATTGGCAAGACTTCTCGACGATACGATCGGGACGTCTTATCGTCACGAACCTGAGGAACTTCGTGAATTTGCAAAATTTGCCGACGATCCGAAAATCCTTTCGGAGATTCGACGCATCAAGCACGAAAATAAAATTGATTTTTCAAACTATTTGTATAAAAAAACGGGAAGAGCATTGGATACGCATTCCGTGTTTGACGTGCATATCAAACGTTTGCACGAATATAAACGCCAGCTTTTGAACGTTTTGAACATTATCGGTCTTTATCTTGATATCAAAGAAAATCCAATGAAGGATTTTCAGCCGCAGACCTTCCTCTTCGGTGCCAAGGCTGCGCCGGGATATTATATGGCGAAAAATATCATCAAGCTCATTTACTGTCTTGGGCGTGAAATCGATTCCGATCCCGTAGTACGGGAAAAGTTAGCGGTTGTTTTCCTCGAAGACTATAACGTAACGCTTGCCGAAGCGCTGATTCCCGCCGCGGAAATCAGCGAACAAATTTCCCTGGCAGGGAAGGAAGCCAGTGGAACGGGTTGTATGAAGCTGATGATTAACGGAGCAATGACGATCGGAACACTGGACGGCGCGAACATTGAAATGCTTGCGGCGGCAGGGAAGGAAAATATGTATATTTTCGGTCTGACCAGTACGGAAGTGGACGATATTTGGCTCAGGGGTTATAATTGCGCGGAATATTACACGGGAAACGAGCGTTTGCAGAGGATTATTCAAAGCCTGAATTCCGGCTTTGCGGGAGAATCGTTTTCGGAGATTGCCAATTATTTGTTGGCCGGTCCCGGAGTTGCCGATCCCTATATGTGCCTTGCCGA
>JAZOSZ010000053.1:0-1612 GCA_045657365.1 Eubacteriales bacterium | reverse complement strand
GCCAAGAAACAACGTCGCACCGATCGCCGTAACACCGTCCGGAACGGTCAACTCGGTCACAAGCTCGCCATTCAAGCAAAAATTCTCGGCATAACGCAAGGGATTGGACTCCGAATTGCCGAATTCAATCGAAAACCACGCCGCAAGATCGGTCACGTTGACCGTCTCCAAACGATTGCAGTAAGAAAACGCAGACAAGCCGATTTTTTTGAGTCCCTTGGGAAGTGTGATCTCTGTCAGCTTTTGGCAATCCAGAAAAGCAGAGCCCCCTATTTCTTCAATGCTGTCGGGAAGTTTGATCTTCGTCAATTGATTACAGCCGTAAAAAGCAGAGTCTCCAATCACCGTGCCGCCCGTCACTTCGATCTCGGTCAGTGCCGTGGGCAAAGAAGAGGAATTTTTGGAAGCAGAGATCGCACCGAAAATATAGCCGAGATGCATATTTTTCGTTCCATCCTTCGTTTCCCCGATAAAGGGAAGCTTAAGGCTCGTCAATTTATCACAGCCCGCAAACGTGCTCTTTCCGATGCTCGTCACTCCGGCGGGAATTTCAATGCTCTCTAAGGCAGAGCAATGATAAAATGAATACATTCCAATGCTTCTCACACTGTCAGGCAGCGTGACCGATTTCAGTTTTGCACACTCCTGAAATCCCATATTTGCGACCGCCGTGACCGCCTTTCCCTCGTAGGTTGCGGGAATCACGATGGTTTCCGCGTTCTTCATCGTACCGACCGCCACCGCATAAGTATCGTCGTTCTGTAAGCGGAATTCAAGCTCTCCCGCAGGCTCCGGCTCACTCGGTGTCTCCCCCGGATTCTCTTCCTCGGGAGACGGTACTTCCGGCGTGTTATCGTTTTTATCGTCGGGAGGGACAATGCTTTCGCTTGTTTTCTCCGTATCGGACGTTGTTTCGATTTCCGCAGACTCTTCGCTGTTACACGACATCAGTAAAACAGACAGCATAGCAAAACAAAGGAAAAGCGAAAAATATTTTTTCCATACTTTCATGTCGTTCGTTCTCCTGACAAGTATCGCTTAGTTTTTCGAAAGATAGGTTTCGGTGATCAACGCTTCCAGTGCAATCGTATATTTCATATTATCTTCTTTCGAGGGATGGCCCCACGAGGGTGCTCCGCCGGGCACCGACGAGCCCGCTAACTGAAGCGTATAGATCTTCGCGTTCGGATTTGATTGCTTGTAGGTCGAGATAGCGGTATTGACGTGATAGCTGAATCCGTCACCCATCGCACCCCACAGACAGTACACGACGCAGTCCTCGCCGTGCTTCTCGAAGATCTGTCCGAGCAGTGCCGCATATGCCTCACGGTAGGTTGCCATATTCGCGTGCTGACCAACGTCGTTCGTGCCGAGATTGATCACCACGATATCCGCCTGTCTTGCAAAATCATATTCCGCTTCGGTCGTGCGCATCGGACTTGCGTGCAGATAGTTGTCCTTGAAATTGGGATTTCCAACCACCATTCCCTTTCCCGAGAGTGCCGTGATCGAATAATCGGCACCGAGGCGCTGAGAAACAAGATACGGATACGCAAGCGTTCCGTCCTGATCCGCCCAGTTACCCGTATGGTTTCCGATCACGCCCCATCCA
>JAZOSZ010000052.1:0-1985 GCA_045657365.1 Eubacteriales bacterium | reverse complement strand
CCGTGATAAGAACGGCAACTACGTCTTTATCGAAGCACAGCTGATCCGCGATGGCTACGTTGAGGCATCGCTCCAGGAGGAATTCACGTCTACGATGTATAACGGTCCGTACGAAAGATTCTGGTACTATCGGAACTCCGCCGGCGAATTCATCACGCTTGACGCCGACGGCGACGGCATCCTTGACGACGGCACTTACACCGATCTTATGATCAGCACGAGCTACAAGGATTGGCACTACGTCGGTAGCCTCTTTACCTCCGGAACGGGTCCGAAGATCGTCGTTAAGGACGGCAAGATCACGTCGGGCGAGGCATGGGCACGCTTCGGCTACGTCCGCAATTATATGCTTGCAGACGGAACGTCGGTTTCCGAAACCGACCTCGTCATCGACTACGATGCAAACGGAAATATCGTCTACGGCTTCTATCAGCCGACCTTCACCTTCGCAGAGATGAATATTTTCCGTAACTAATTTCCTTTCCCAAGGGCAACCCGACCGGAGATGCGGAGAAATCCGCATCTCCGGTAAAGTTGCTTTATGACGCAAACGCAAAAACACAAATTTTGGCTTTTTATAATACCGATTTTACATTTTTCATTCCCAAATGAAAAAGCACGATATCTGTTAGCACATTTTTTTAACGATAGAACATAACGAAAATCAACAAGCGAAAAAGGCAAAAAAGAAGCCTCTTGACAAAATCTCGCAATTGGTTTAGTCAAAAATCAAATATTTTTGTCAAAAATCAAATATTTTTTGTCAAAAATATCATATACATTGCCTTCCTTTATAATTTATAATAACAATGGATAGTATTTTTTGCCCAAAAGTATTTATTTTACATAAAAAATGTATCAAAAAAACATATTTTTTGTGATTTTTTTGTGGTAAAATGGGGGAAGAAAACTAATATATATTCGAAAAAATTCACAGAAAGGAAATGGTTATGAAAAAAGTCTACGAAAAGCCCGCTGCGGAAGAAATGCTCGTTCTTTCCGAAAACGTGATGACGGCTTCGGGCGAAGAAGTCGACGAAGAGACGAACGACAACGAAAGATTGGTTGATATGCTGATCCCAAGATAACTCTTATTTTCTAAACTTTTCATTCCGCTTATTAAAAAAACAAAAAATAATTAAGGAAAGGAATCACTATGAAAAACCTGAAGACACGCTTTTCACTTCTTCTTGCGCTCATCCTTAGCCTTTCACTTACCGTTGGCTTTGGCGTAATGGCGGAAGAAGCCGCAGTTGAGGACGCAAAGGCAAACGTCCTTACCTACGAGGGTATGCGCGCGCGTACCAAGGGAGATTCGGGTATCCGTTCGATGTTCACCATCAACAAGGATGCACTCGAGACTCTCAAAAATGCCGGATACACCGTTGAGATCGGCGCCATTATGGGCCTTTCAAAGCTTAACGGAAATTCCTATTTCACCGTAAATGACCTCACGGTCAAATCCGACGGCGAAAAAGGCTTCGTTGCGGAAAAGGATAATCTCGGTACAGTCGTCGTTTATTCTTCGACGGGTGCAGACTACGCAACGAACAAGTACGTTGCCGAGACCGGCTCACAATACAAGTTTGCATTTACTACGCTTTTCAGCGAAGGGTATGAAGATGCACTTTACTACACCACGGAGTTCTGCTACCGCGGCTTCGTCGCCTTGACAAAGGACGGCGTCACCAACCTCACCTACGTCGCTGCAGTCGGTAATGTGCTTGGCGACAGCATCTCGCTCTACGAGGTCGTTTCGTATTTCGTCTCGGACTATAAGGGAGACAAGGCAGAGGAAGCAGAATATCAAAGCCTCGAAAAGTTTCAGAACATCGAGGACGCGGTAGCAACGGCTTATCCCGAGCTTGCTCCGTTGCCTCGTCTTGCTACGCCGGTGATCACGTTCACGACCTCTGGCACTAACCGTTTCTTGGCTTTGGCTAAATTCTCATCCGAAACAACCTCGCATCAGTATCAGATAGATA
>JAZOSZ010000051.1:0-2268 GCA_045657365.1 Eubacteriales bacterium | reverse complement strand
CCCCTATATCGAATCGCAAGAACTTCCGCTCCTCGACCGCGAGCTTTCTTACGAGCCTGCCGCGGCACTCGACGGCGGTGAGGACGGTCTGGATTTTTACCGCGTCATCCTCAAGGAATACGGAAAATATCTGCGTCCGGGCGGATTTATGCTGCTCGAAATCGGCTGGAATCAGGCAAAATCCGTTGCTGCCATTGCCGCCGAAACGGGCTTCCGTTGCGAGGTTTATAAAGACTATTCGAGCAACGACCGCGTTGCCTATCTGACAATTCCAATCAAAAAAACAGAGTCCAAGGAGAACCGTAATGAAACTAACGCTTGAACAAATCAAAACGATCGCGAAAGGTGCCGTCCGCGTGGAAGAGAAAAACGGCGCCGTCCACCTTTTCCGCTTCACGAAGGCGCAAGAGGATATTTACCTCGACAGAAAGACGCCCTCGGGCAAGTCCCTTTGGGATAAAACCCCTGCCACCGCAGGCATCCGTCTCGAATTTGTCACGAACTCCCGCACGCTCGCGGTGGACGTCGTAGGGGTTCCCGCCTCGTCCTGCAACTGCTTCGTTCACGATGTAGTGGTCAACGGCGAGTATCTCGGCTCGTTTGGCGAAAACGAAACCGAACAGCGCGAGTTTTCGACAAGCTTTGATCTCGGCGAGGGAGAAAAAGAGGTAAAAATTTATTTCCCTTGGGCGGCGGCATCAGCAATTCGCTCACTGACGCTCGACGATGGTGCCACCCTCACACCTGTCAAAAAAACCAAGAAAATGCTGATCTTCGGTGACTCGATCACCCACGGCTACGTGACCATCCACCCGTCGCGCTCTTATGCATCTCGTCTGACCGATGCGTTGGACGCAGAAGCCTTCAACAAAGCCATTGGCGGAGAGACCTTCTTCCCCGAATTGGCAGAAGCCAGCGACGAAGGCGAGTTTGATTACATCACCGTGGCATACGGAACGAACGATTGGTCGCACGTCACGAAAGAAGTCTTCGACGAAACCGCAACCGCCTTCTACCGCACGCTTTCGCGCCGCCATCCGAACGCAAAGATATTTGCCCTCGCGCCGATCTGGCGTGCCGATCACAAGACGGTAACCAAGGTAGGTGAATTTTCCTATATGAAGCAGGTGTTCGACGCTCTCGCCAAGGAGCTTCCGAATCTCACCGTCATCGACTGCTTCGGATTCGTCCCTGCCGACAGCCAATATTTTGCCGACAAGACGCTCCACCCCAACGAAGCAGGCTTTGTGCATTATTTCAACGGCGTTTGGGGAGAAATTCAGAAATATCTTTAAGACAGAAAAGCGTGTTTGCTGATAGCAAACACGCTTTTTTAACCATTTTTTGCTTGTCATATTCAAAAAAATCCGCGGAAAAACTAAGTTCAGAACACCTATTTTTCCAAATCCCCAAGAGAAAGGATCTTTCACAATGGACACAAGCAAAAAAACAACGCTCGGACGCATTTCGGTCTGGATACTCGTTTTCGCTCTGATTTTGACGGCACTTTCGGCATCGTTTACCATTTCGGCACACGCCAAAAACGGTGTGGTCGGTGAGATGGGCGACGCCGCGAAGGATATGGTCGAGGACGTGGGTGACGCCGCAGAAAACGCCGTGGATCAGGTCAAGGACGAAATGACCGATGCCACCGACGGCAAGGTCAACGACAGCGACGGTGTCATCGGAAACGAAAAAGACGAGCCCGAGGCAGAAATGGACGAAGGACGAACGATCGGCTGGCTCGGTCTTGTAATTGCAATCGTGATCGTACTCATCGCGATCGTCCTCATCGTTATTCTCATTCCGAGAAAGAAGAAAAGATAAGCAAAAAAGGAACCGTTTCGGTACGGTTCCTTTTTCCTATTCTTGAGAATACAATTCATCAAATTGCCAACGCATTGGATTTTCGTGGATATATCGTAAATGTTCTTCGTAATCCTCGCGGTTGCGAATGATATGATCGTTTGATCGATATTGCCAAATATTCTTTCCGTATTCTTTATTACAGAATCGCTTAAAGGTAGATACAAATTGCGCAATAATTGTATTTTGTAGAGTAGGGACCGGCGTCCCCGACGGTCCGTTTTCGCCCCCCTTCACAAATACCATTATGTGAATATGATTCGGCATAATTACATATCCCTTGACCGAGATATTCTCATAAAAATCATTTAATTGACGAATATATTTATCTGCGATCTTGCCATAAGGCAATAATTCCACCAACGGACCGACGAGGACGCCGGTCCCTACAATTCGCGAGAG
>JAZOSZ010000050.1:0-3686 GCA_045657365.1 Eubacteriales bacterium | reverse complement strand
CAGATGCTTTGGATCAATATTATTATGGACACTCTCGGCGGTCTTGCCTTTGCGGGAGAGGCACCGCTCCCCTCTTGTATGAAGGAAACGCCGAAAAAGCGGGACGAACCGATTCTGAACCGATATATGGTACATCAGATTCTCTTTCTTGGAATCTTTACGATCGGTCTTTGTCTGAGCTTTCTTCTGAACCCGAGAATCGGCTCACATTTCCGCTACACACCCGACAATCTTTGCCGCCTGACCGCCTTTTTTGCTCTCTTCATCTTCACCTCGGTGCTTCACTGCTTCAATGCGCGCACCGACCGTCTGCGTTTCTTTGCGGGGCTTTCCAAAAACAGAGCCTTCCTTGCCATTATGGCTCTCATTTGTACCGTGCAGATCTTCTTCGTTTATCTCGGCGGAAGCGTCCTTCGCACAATGCCGCTGACCGTCTTTGAGCTTTTCTATACCCTCTCACTCTCCTTCCTCGTCATTCCCGCAGAAGTTCTCCGAAAGCTTCTTTGGCGACTCTTCGGTAAAAAAGGCGGCTTTTGATTTTTTATGAATAAAGAATTACGGCGGTGAAAATTCCGCCGTAATTCTTTTGTTTTGGTTGACAAATGCCCAAAAAAACGATATAATAAATTATATCGAAGTTTTTGGGGGACAAATCACAAAAATGAACCGATTGAACCGATTCAAGCAAAGCGGACTTTTTTGTCTTGCGCTTCTCTTTCTGTTTCTTTCGCTCTTCCCTCTCTTTGGCTGTGCCAAGAAAGAAGAGCCCGAAACCGTATATTATACCGTCACCTTCCATTCAGGCGGCGGCTCTCCGATCGAAGAGCAACACCTTGCCAAGGGAATGCCCGTTCGCGAAACGGCAATCCCCACCCGCGAAGGATATCTCTTTGACGGTTGGAAAACCGACACGGGAATGCTCTGGGATTACGAAAGCAATTTTCCTTCCTCGGATATGACGCTGAACGCCGTATGGATTCCCGTCACCGAGATTTTTGAGCACGACCCTGTGGGAGACGGAACGACCGTCCTGACGAAGCTCAAAAAACTGCGGACGTTGTTAGACGTACCGCAAACGATCGACGGACTCACCGTCACGGCAATTGCCGACGGAGTTTTTGCCGATCTTTCCCACGAAAAGGTCACTCGCATTACCCTGCCGCAAACGGTCACCTCGGTGGGCGAGGACGCGTTTTACGGTTGCGAGGGAATTGAGATTTCCTTTGATCCGAGAGCCGTTCTGAGTAAGATCGGTTCGGGCGCATTTTTCGGCTGTGACGGTCTCGGTGCGATCCGTCTTGGCGAGGGACTCTCCCGCATCGCGAGCGATACCTTTTTCGGTTGCTCCTCGCTTAAAGAAATCGTATTACCGAAATCACTCGCTCTTCTCGAAGACAATGCTTTTGCCGACTGTACGAAGTTGATTACGGTCACGTTCCACGAAACACTCACCGAAATCGGTGACAGCGCCTTCAAGGATTGCGATTCGCTCCGCACCCTCTACTTTTACGGCACGGACGGACAAATCACCTCGCTGCGCGAGAACGGCACGTCAAATCAAAACGATGCTTTTTTGCGTGCAACCGCGTATTTTTATTCTGAAACGAAGCCCGAAGATACGGGAAATTATTGGTACTTGAATGAAAACGGAAGACCGAAACTCTGGTAAACCACAAGGAGAATTAAAATTGAAAAAGCAATGCAAAGAAAATGCCTGCCAAAAGAAAACCTCGATCGGCGGACAGGCATTGATTGAAGGAATTATGATGCGCGGACCGAAAAAATCCGCGTTGGCAGTACGCAACCCCGAAGGCGAAATCGTTCTCGAGGTCAGCGATACGCAAACGAAACAGCCACCGAAATTCACGCGTCTGCCGATCATTCGCGGTGTATTCGGCTTTATCAGCTCGATGAAGATCGGCTACAAGGCACTGATGCGCTCGGCAGAGATCGCGGGTCTTGAAGAAGAACCCAAAAAAGAACCGACGCCCGCCACCGACGGTGACGCAACCGCACTCGAAGCTGCTGAAAAAGCCGAGAAAAAAGAATCCTCGGCGCTGATGAATCTTCTGATGGTGGTAGCAAGCGTGCTCGGTGTCGTTCTTGCCGTCGTGCTGTTCATTATGCTTCCCACCTTCCTTTACAAATGGTGTGCAAACCTTCTTCCCTTCCTCGCCCCCGAAAATGCGGCGCTGAAATCGCTGATCAAATCGGCGTTTGAGGGGATTCTCAAGATCGTCGTTCTCGTGTTATATATGCTTCTCGTATCGTTGATGAAGGACATTCGCAGAACCTTCCAATACCACGGTGCGGAACATAAGACGATCTTCTGCTACGAGCACGGAATGGAGTTGACGGTAGAAAACGTCCGCCGCGAGCGCCGTTTCCACCCCCGTTGCGGCACCTCGTTCCTCGTACTGATGCTTCTGGTAGGAATGTTTATTTCCTTCTTTATCGATCCGCTCTTCCTCTGGCTGACGGGCGCCGTTCCCCCCGCACTTCCCCGCGCGCTCTTAAAGCTCCTTCTGCTCCCTCTGACGATGGGCGTCGGTTACGAGCTCATTAAGCTGGCGGGACGGCACGACAATCTCTTCACCCGCATCATTTCCGCGCCCGGAATGTGGTTGCAGAGAGTCACCGTACTCGAACCCACCGACGATATGATCGAATGTGCCATTGTAGCCTTCAAGGAAGTCATTCCCGAGGACGAGAGCGATAAATTCTGACAAAAAACAAAAAGGCTCCCCCTTTGGGGGAGCTGTCACCGAACGGAGGCTGAGAGGGAATTTTTCCACAAAGAACCCTCTCCGTCAGCCTTCGGCTGCCACCTCTCCCAAAAGGAGAGGCTTCTTTTATGCCATTTTGTGCGTAAAATCTTCCTTATCGGTCCTTTGGTTATCTTGGTGCTCTTTTTTACATCTCATTCGGCACGTAATTATAATGAATGGTAATCACCGTGTCGTTGTGCATCTCGCCCTTTTGAATTCGTTTCCACTGATCCTTCGTTCCCGTAAAATAAAGGTCGGTCATCGCGTCGCAGGCGTACAGCGCATCGTCTCCAATGCTGGTCACCGAATCGGGAATCGTGAGCGTCGCGAGACTGCGACAGCCGAAAAACGCGCGAAAGCCGATGCTTTCGACCGCATCGGGAACGGTCACCGTCACAAGCGCTTCACAGCCCGAAAAAAGTCCCCATTCGATCGTCTTGAGATTTTCCGAGAGCGCCACACTCTCGATGAGCTTACACTCCGAAAAAGCGGCTCCGCCGATTTCGGTCACACTGCTCGGAAGTACGATTTCCCTCAGGCTCTCACACCCCAGAAAGGCAGCTTCGCCAATGCTCGTCAACCCCTCGTGAAAGCTTACCGACGTCAGCGAACGACAGCCTTCAAACGCCGACGCGCCGATTGTTTTGACACTGTCGGGAAGGGTCAGCTCACTCAGTGACTCGCAACCCAAGAAGGCAGAGTCGCCAATTTCCGTCAGCGGTTCGAGAAGCATCACGCTCACAAGACCGACGCAACCCTCGAACGCAGATTCTTCAATGACTGTCACACTGTCGGGAATCACAAGGCTCGTCAGCTCCACACAATCCTCAAACGCCGACTCGCCAATGCTCGTCACACCGCTCGGAATCTTCACGCTCCGCAGATTCTCGGCTTCCCGGAAGGCTTCGTCGAGAATTC
>JAZOSZ010000049.1:0-9309 GCA_045657365.1 Eubacteriales bacterium | reverse complement strand
GTAGGTGCTGTAATCGTAAAGGACGGAAAAATTCTTTGCGGTGCGCATAACCTTCGCGAAAAAAACGGAATGGCTACCGCCCACGCCGAATTACTTGCGATTGAAGAGGCATGCCGTCTTCTCGGAGATTGGCATCTTTGTGGGTGTACCTTGTACGTAACACTCGAGCCCTGCCCAATGTGTGCCGGGGCAATCGTAAATTCGCGCATTGAACGTGTAGTTTATGGTGCAAAAGATGCTGCGGCAGGTTGTTGCGGAAGTGTTCTGAATTTCAATCACTATCCTTTCAATCACGCATTTGATTTGCAAGGCGGGATTTGCGAGGAAGAATGTCGGGCAATTCTGCAAGAGTTTTTTAAAGAACAGAGAAGAGAGAGGTAAGAAAATGAAAATCACACTGAATCCTGATGAAGGAATCGTTCGTATGATTCAAGCGGGGCTTGAACAAAGCGGTGGATATTGTCCTTGTCGGAGAGAAAAGATCGAAGATAATAAATGTATGTGCCGTGAATTTAAGGAGCAGATCAAAGACCCGAACTTCGAGGGGTACTGCCATTGTATGCTGTATTATAAGAGTTTACAGGAATAAACAATGAAATCCGCCAAGAAATATTCTTGGCGGATTTCATTTATAAATCTTCATTAGGTGTTTTCTTTAAGAAATAAACGATAAAGGGAACAGAGATCAGTCCCGTAATAATATCACCTACCGGTTGTGCAATCTGAATTCCGAGAATTCCGAAGAAATGAACGCCGATGAGGAGCACGGGAATAAAGGCAAGTCCCGAACGTAAAATGGACAAGAAAGATGCCGTACCTGCTTTTCGGATACTTTGATAGAGCATATTGATCGGCACGGAAAGCGGCATTGCCAAAAGTCCAAGGCTTGCATATCGGAGGGCAGGAGCACCGATACGGACGGCAGCATCACTCGGTTGGAAAAGATAAACGATCTCTTCTGCAAAAATAAGAGAAAGGGTGGAGAGAAATGCTACCACCATAAAGCCGAGAACCGAGGTGAAAATCAGTCCTTGCTTAACACGGCGATATTTTTTTGCCTGATAGTTGAAGGATGCCACCGGCTGGAAGCCTTGTCCAATACCAAGACCTACGCATAGAACGAGAGAATAGAAGCGTCCTACGACGCTCATTGCGGCAATTGCGGCATCTCCAAAGGGTTTGGTCAAATTATTAAGAAGACCGTTAGACAGAGAGGTAAGACCTTGTCGAATTAAGGAAGGGAAGCCAACCTTCACGATCGAAAAATAAACCGAAGCTTTTCTGCTCATTGCCCGAATCGAAATCGAGCCTTGTGCCATTCTTTTATAAAGAACCAAAAGAATGAGGAAGCTAACCATCTGCGAGATTGCCGTTGCCATACCCGCACCGAATACCCCGAGGTGGAATACCCGAATGAGAAGGTAATCTCCGAAAATATTGAGAATCGCTCCTGTCGTAAGACCGATCATTGCGTAAAACGCTTTCCCCTCATAACGAAGGTTGTTGTTGAGAATCATTGAACAGATTAAAAAAGGACACGCAACCAATACCCAGAATCCGTAATCGCAAGCGTAGGGAAGAATGGTTTCAGTGCTTCCCAGCAGTCGCATCAGGGGACGCAAACAACAAAGACCGCCCAAAAGCAAAACGATTCCGGCAATCGCACCCGTGAAAAAGGCACTGGATACGTATTCCGTGGCTTCTTTTTTGTTTTTATCGGCAAGGGCTTTGGCTACGAAGGTTCCCGAACCGTGACCAAGCATAAAAGCAATGGCTTGAATGATCGTTTGTAGGGAAAAGAGAATTCCCGTAGCTGCTTGTTGGCTCTCACCCAGCGTTCCGACAAAATAGGTATCAACCAAATTATAAATGCTTGTAATCAGCATTGAGATGGTCGTTGGAATCCCTAAACGAATAATCAAACGCGATACGGGCGTTTGTGTCATTTTTTGATAATGACTGTCAATAGAAACGGATGACACAGTGTTTTTTGTCCTTTTCTTTTTTAATTTTTGGGTTCAATGATCGCGCCACCGAGGACGACGTCATCCTCATAAAATACAACCGATTGCCCCGGTGCGATTGCCCGTTGAGGCACGTCAAAGACAAGCTTGATACGGTCGTGATCCAAACGAGTGAGCGCCGCCGAGGCAGGTGTGTGACGATATCGAATTTTTGCCATTACGCGTCGCGGCATATTCAGTTCCTCATCGCACAGAAGATTGAGATTCCTTGCCGTGAGTTCGGTGGAATAAAGTTCTGCATCAGTAGTTAACGTGACGGTATTTTCTTTTGAATTTTTACACGCGACGAATACGGGGTGTCCCAAGGCAATTCCAAGACCTTTTCGCTGACCGACGGTATAATGAATCAGTCCTTGATGCTCACCGAGAATCTTTCCTTCAGGAGAGACAAAGCTACCTTTTAAAAATTCGCGTCCCGTTTGGGATTGGATAAACGAGGCATAATCCCCATCGGGAATAAAACAAATATCCTGACTGTCTGATCGGTGCGCGTTTTCAAAATGTTGCTCTTCGGCAATTTTGCGAATCTCGGATTTTTGATAGGCGCCAAGCGGTAACAGAAGGTAGGGAAGAATCTCTTTTTTGATCGACCACAAAAAATAGGATTGATCCTTGGTAAGATCTGCCGCCTTTTTGAGCTGCCAGACACCGTTTTTATTTTGCTCCACCTTTGCATAGTGTCCCGTGGCAAGAAAATCAAAGCCACGTTCTATGGCGATTTCAAAGAGCTTTCCGAATTTTAAACAGCGGTTACACTCAACACAAGGATTGGGCGTGAGACCTTCGATGTAGTCCGAAACAAAGCAGTTTACTACCTGTTTTTGAAATTCATCGTTCAGAACAACCGTGTCGTGAGTCATCGAGAGACGGTCGGAAATCTTTTTTGCATCTTCGGCATTTGTTGGATCGTTTCCCCAAAGCTGCATCGTGATTCCCGATGCCTCGTATCCCATTTCTTGTATCAGATGAGCACAAACCGAGCTGTCAATACCACCGCTCATCGCGACGAGAACCTTTTTTTGATTCATAATTACCTCTTTTAGCGTTCCCATTCGAGTCGGGCAAGCTCTCCGTCCTCGCGTAAACCGTCAAAATCCCACTGTCGGAGAATTTCAAAGACGGCAATGGCAACCGAATTGGAAAGATTGAGCGAACGAATGGTATTTCTCATTGGAATACGAACACAGCGTTCATAATTTTTGCAAAGAATTTCCTCGGGAATTCCGCGGGATTCCTTGCCGAACATAATAAATACTCCGTCGGGGTAGGGGGAAACTTCGGTGTAGGCTCTCGGGGCTTTGGTGGTAAAGTAATAGATCTTTTCCAACGCCTCGGGGTGTTTTTCGAGAAAATCCTCGTAATTTTCATAATAGGTAATATCCAGCTTATCCCAATAATCAAGTCCCGCGCGCTTGAGCTTTTTATCGTCAATCGTAAATCCCATTGGACGAATGATGTGCAAAGACGCCCCTGTAGCGGCACAGGTTCTTGCGATATTTCCCGTGTTTTGCGGAATTTCAGGTTCGTGTAAAATAATGTTGATCTTTTTCATAGTACCACTCTTTTTTTCTGATGATACCAATATTATAGTCCCTTTTTCCTTTCTTTTCAAGAGATTTTGCAGAGAAAACGAAAAAAGTTTACAATCATTTGTTATCCTACCACCATAAACCCCTTGAAAAAAAGTCAAAAATGTAGTATAATAATATGAATATATTTTGGGGAGGTCTTATCAAATGGGACTCGGAAGCAAATTGTTTGGCACGTATAGCGAACGACAGTTGAAAAAAATAGATAAATACGTAGATTATATCGAATCTTTGGCACCGAAGTATGCGGCAATGACCAACGAGGAATTGGCAGGTACGACGGATCTCTTGCGCGAACGTCTTGCTGCGGGAGAATCCTTGGAAGATATTATGGCAGACGCCTATGCGGCAATTCGTGAAGCCGATGACCGAATTCTCGGCAAGCGTCCGTTCCGTGTTCAGATTATCGGTGGTATTATTCTTCACCAAGGAAGAATTGCCGAAATGAAAACAGGCGAGGGTAAGACTCTGGTGGCAACGATGCCTGCGTATCTCAATGCGCTCGCAGGAAAAGGTGTGCATATCGTTACAGTCAACGACTATCTTGCTCGCCGTGACAGTGAGGAAATGGGCAGAGTCTATGAATTTATGGGACTAAGCACCGGTCTGGTCGTTCACGGTATGACGCCTGCACAAAAGAAAGAAGCTTATGCGTCGGACATTACCTACGGTACCAACAATGAGTTTGGCTTTGATTATCTGAGAGATAATATGGTCGTTTATCAGGAAAAAATGGTTCAGCGCGGACATCATTTCGCGATCGTTGACGAGGTGGACTCGATTCTGATCGACGAAGCAAGAACGCCTCTGATTATTTCAGGTGCGGGTGAAAAGTCGACCGATATGTACGATCGTGCCGATACCGTTGCGAGAAGAATGAAAAAATTCGTCATCAAGGAAATGGACTCGAAGGAGAGCTATGACGATATTGATGCCGATTATATTGTAGATGAAAAAGCCAACAATGCAATTTTGACGCCGAACGGTGCGAAAAAAGCCGAAGCATTTTTTGAAATTGACAACCTTTCCGATCCCGAAAATTCCGAAATTGCGCATCATATCAATCAGGCAATTCGCGCACACGGTGTGATGAAGCGCGACGTGGATTACGTGGTCAATGACCAGGGAGTTATGATCGTCGATGCGTTTACCGGACGTTTGATGCCTGGCAGAAGATATTCCAACGGACTTCATCAAGCGATCGAAGCCAAGGAAGGCGTTCGTATTGAAAAGGAAAATAAGACGCTCGCAACGATTACCTTCCAGAATTATTTCAGAATGTATACCAAGCTTTCGGGTATGACGGGTACAGCACTTACCGAAGAACTTGAATTTCGTGAAATTTACGGACTTGACGTAATTGAAATTCCCACTAACAAGCCGATGATTCGTCGCGATCATTCCGATGCGGTTTACAAATCGGTGGAAAGCAAATACGACGCAGTGATTCGTCAGATTATCGAATGTCATGAAAAAGGGCAACCCGTTCTGGTTGGTACCGTTTCGATCGACAAGTCTGAGGAACTTTCGCGCAGACTCAAGAAGCAGGGAATTGCTCATACCGTTCTCAACGCCAAATACCACGATCGCGAGGCAGAAATCGTAGCGCAGGCAGGTAAATTCGGTGCAGTAACAATTTCTACCAATATGGCGGGACGTGGAACCGATATTATGCTGGGCGGTAACGCAGAGTATATGGCAAAAAAGGAAATGCGCAAAATGGAGATTGATGACGAACTGATCGCTATGGCGACGGGTACGGCAGAAATTGACAACGAAGATGTGCAAAATGCTAGAAAAATCTTCCGCGATCTCTATGAAAAATTCAAGCTGGAAATTGCTCCCGAAGCCGAAAAAGTGCGTGAGGTTGGCGGTTTGTTTATTCTCGGTACGGAACGTCACGAAAGCCGACGTATTGATAATCAGCTTCGCGGTCGTTCAGGACGTCAGGGAGACCCCGGAGAATCGAAATTCTATCTTTCCTTGGAAGATGATTTGATGCGTTTGTTTGGCTCGGAGCACATGATGGGAATGGTAGAACGTCTCGGTCTTCCCGATGATATGCCGATTGATGCAAAGATCCTTTCCAATCGAATTGAGGGCGCACAGAAGCGAATCGAAGATCAGAACTTTAAGCGAAGAAAACACGTTCTGACTTATGATGACGTGATGAATCAGCAAAGAAACGTCATTTACAAACAAAGAAACGACGTGCTTCGCGGAGAAAATATCAGCGAAACAATTCAGAAAATGATTCTTACTACCGTACGTGATAATGTAGACACCTATCTGCACGGAGAAGAGGCGGAGCTTTGGGATCTTTCGGGACTTCGTGAACTATACAAAGGAATTCTGACTACACCCGAAGATTTCCAATATGAGGAATCCGAAATCAAAACGATCAAGGCGGAGGATATTTCAGAAGAGCTTTGCCAACGTGCAATTGCGCTGTATCACGAAAAGGAACAGCTCGTCGGAGAGGATCGTTTCCGTGAATTGGAGCGCTCTGTATTGCTTCAGAACGTAGACCGTAACTGGATGGATCATATTGATGCGATGGAAGATTTGAAAGACAGTATCCGTCTTCAGTCCTACGCACAGCGTGATCCTGTGAATGAATATCGAATTCAGGGAGCGGATATGTTTGACGCAATGGTCAGCGATATTCGTGAGAGTACGGCAAGAATGATTTTGTCGGTTACTGTTCAGACACCCGAAGTAAAGCGTGTACAGCTTGCGAAACCGCTTGCGGAAGGTTTTGAAGGAAGTGAACAGAAAAAGCCTAAGAAGGTTAGCGTCGTTCGCCGTACGGAAGAATCTGTCGGCAGAAATGATCTCTGTCCTTGCGGTTCCGGAAAAAAATACAAAAAGTGTTGCGGCTCACCCGCAAATAATCAGTAAGACAATGCATAGCGGCACGCTATCGGTGTGTCGCTATGAAAAAAGGAGACTCTATGGGTTTTGGCTTGCTTTTTATCGGATATTTTGTTGCAATGTTGATGACGTTGAATCCTCTCGGTGCCATTTTCCGAATTCTCGGTTACGTTGTGATTTTGATTTCGGTGTTAAAGCTTCGTAAATATCATCGTGCATTTGACTTTTCCATTTTTGCTACCGCCTTAATGCTTTTGGCTTCGGGAGCGCTTTTGTTTACCGACGCGATCTTTGTTGCGTACATTGAGCAGGGTTGTGAATGGATCTTTTACGCATTGCTTCTTTATGCCGTCCGAAAAATTTCGATGGAAACGGGAGTCAAAAAGCTTGCCGATGCGTCGGTACGGAATTTTGTATTTCTTTGTTTTTATTATTTGGTTTGCATTTTGGAATATCTTCCCTGGAAGGTGTTTGTCAATGTACGAGGGGAATTGAAAATTATTTCCCTGATCCTTTATTTTTCCTGCATTGGCTTGAATTTGATTTTGTTTGGTCAATGTTATGCCAACATTTGCGACGAGAAGGATGCGGAAATGACACCAAAGCAATCTCGCTTTGCTTGGGTCAATCATTTTCGAGAAGAATTTGATCGCAGAGAAGAAAAAGCAAGATCAGAAACCGAAGCCTATCGGAAAGAAAAGCTCGAAAAAAGAAACAAAAGGAAAAAAAGATGAAAGAAAAAAAGAAAAAACTTGGACTTTCTTGGATTGTTGTTGCCCTCATTTTTCTGTTTAATCCCAATTTGCATCTGATCGACCCGCTTCCGGATTTTTTGGGTTATCTCTTCCTTTGTCTGGCATTTTCCAAACTTGCGGATTTGAATGAGGAGATCGCGAATTCTGTTTCGCTGTTCCGTAAGATGATTTGGATTGATGCTGCCAAATGGGGGGCTCTCTATCTTACGTTTTCAATGTCGGCATCGGCAGAAAAGAATTCTTCCGTTCTTGTATGGACGTTTGTTTTCTTTACGCTGGAGATGATCTTCCTGCTTCCTGCTTACACAAAGCTTTTTTATGGCATTGTTAAATTGGGGTATTCTTATCCAAGTTCTTCAATTTTAGAGACAAAAAAGAAAAAACAAAGTTATACCGACCGAGCAAAAAAAGCAACGCTTTTCTTCGTAGTTTTTAAATCGGCCTTTACGTTGTTGCCCGAATTTCTTGACCTTTTCAATAACACCGATTCCGTCGACGTTGGAATCTCACGGATGTATCGCTATATCGGACTTTTGCGCGGATTTTCCGTAGTGCTCGTTTTGATTTTCGGTTTGGTGTGGCTTTTCCGTATGCAAGCATACTTTCGTCGCATTCGACACGACGGGGAATTGATTTCCGCACTTGGGGAGGCTTACCAAACGAAAGTTGTTCCCAAAACAGGAATGTTTGTTCTGAGGCGATTCCAATACGCTTATTTTTTCCTGATTCTCGGATTGATCCTCAGTATGGATTACCGTTTTGACAATATCTTGCTCTTTCCCGATATCTATTCTGCAATAGCATTCTTTTTTGCTTTTCTTTGCTTGTCTTTGAATGTTTTTACGAAAAAAAGATATTGGATCGTATCTTCTTCGGCGTATTTCATTCTATCGGCGGTTTCTTATTATTTTGAAGATAAATTCTTTAGCCAATATTCTCTGAGAGATCTCCTCAAAAATGATATGGCAAAAGAACTTTATAGCACTTACGTATCTTTGAATGTCTTTAAGGTGCTGGCCTTTGTTTTGATGATGTATTGCCTCTACCGTATGCTAAATCAAGTCATTCTGATCCATACGGGAATGAGCTTTGTGCAAGAACAAACAGACGAACACGTCTTATCTATGGAAAAAGAGTTTCATAAATCTTTGCGACGCCCGTTAATCTGGGGAAGAATCTGGATTGTTCTTTACGGTATTTCTGATATTTGTTACGATATTTTTGCTCCGATGTTGAGTGGTGTCTACGAAAAGGGGGAAAATCTTCCTCAGGATGTAGAAGACAGCTTGGCTTCAGTTTCTCTGTACAAGGATTATTACGGGGCTTTGAAAACAGTCAATTTGCTCATTTTGATTGTTTGTACGATCTTCTTCATTCGCGGCCTTTCTTTGATCTTGGCGGAAATTCGTACAAAATATGATTTGGAATAAAAATTTGGGAATCCGGTTTCTTTGCGTATAATACCAAGGATTGCGATACATACTAACGAGGTGCTTCCATACGAAAGCACGTCGTCTTTTTATGAGACTGATAACAGTCCTGTTCCGTCGACCTACGACTGTTATTTATCATTTTTTGGTCGACGGAGAAACGGAGCTGAAGATGCAGTACAACAATCAGAACCAAAACAACTCTCAGAATAATCAGAACAATCAGAATTCTAAGAACAACCAGAATAATTCTCAGAACAAGCAAAATCAGAACAAGCAGAATCAAAACAACCAGAATAATTCTCAGAACAAGCAGAACAACGTTCGCTAAGAATTCACAAAGCTTAGGCACGAGGGGGACGAGCGAGACTCGTTCCCCCTTTTCTTTTTCAATAAAAATTTAAAAATCCTCTTGAAAAAAACAGAAGAATCTGTTATAATATATAAGTAAGTTTCCGAGGAGAAACGCAGACTGTGAAAGAAGGCCATACCAGCCGGGGAATTAGCGGTGCCCTGTACCTGAAATCCGCTACAGCAGGGGTTCATTCCTTTTTTGAGGATTGATCCGATACGGTCTGAGTCGTGTCCTGCTGCGTTGAAGAGCGGGTCTTGCGCAATTGGGCGCTGTGAACCATGT
>JAZOSZ010000048.1:0-2092 GCA_045657365.1 Eubacteriales bacterium | reverse complement strand
CGGTAGGCTCGGGTTCTTCGGGTGCTTCAATTTCTTCTTCGGTTTCTTCGGCTTCTTCGGCTTCTTCGGTTTCTTCGGCTTCTTCGGGGCAGGGGCAGAGCGCGACCGTAACGAGGCGCACGCCCGTGTAGATTGCCAGCGTCAGAAGAAGAACGGCGAAGCGAAGCGCGCCGTCAGTGGGGGCTTCATAAAAGAGGTTTCCGAGGTTTGCCGCGATCAGTGCGACCGAGATCGTGCCGAGCACGAGGGTAGCCGTGGCGGCGGAAAAGAACCAGATTCCCGCATAGGGCTTTGTGACAAGGGCGCGGATTTCACTCACGAGGAAGAGCATTCCCGCCACGCAAGCGAAATGGAGCCAGAGTTTTTCGGGGGAATTCATCGGAACGAGAAAATTGCGGTAGGAGATCGCAAGCTCTCCGAGCAGTCGGAGAATGGCGCAGAAGCCAAATGCGAGGCTGAGGGCGGGCGTCGTCTTTGCCGAGAGGACGAGCAGAAAATAGAGGCAGGTGCCAAGGCAGAGAAGACAGAGAACCGTCAAACCCTCTCTGAGGTCGCGAATGCCGAGCAGGAGTGAGAAAATGGCGCAAAGTCCTGCTGAAATTCGGACGGCGAGTGCGGGCGTTTTCTTTTGGTACGCCGTTTCTTGCCTACGGAATTTCAGCAGGGAAACGACGGCGAAGAGGACGATTGCCGCCACCGAAAAAATCGAAGCGATCTTTGGCAGGAGCGCGTCCGAGGGGAAATATCCGATCGACGCGTCGTAGGACGACAGCGACAGCGCGTGCAAAAGAATGGCAATCAGCGTCAGTGCGAAGGCGCTTAGCGTATAGATCAGCGCCGTGCGGCGCAGACGATTTGTTTGTTCCATAAAAATATCCTTTGAAAATCAATATTTTTCCATATTATATATATTATACACCCAACATTTGAACACATTGTAAACAAATGAAAATTTTCATCATCGAAACGAAAAAAGAAGGGGCGGGGAGCTTTGGTAGATACTTTGGTTTTGAAAACACCTCATCAGTCGCTCCGCGACAGCTTTCCCTCAAGGGGAAGCCTATCGTAAATCGCACTGCACATGGAAGCGCACACCACCAGAGCCTCTCACTTTGGGAGAGGTGGCTGAGCGTAGCGAAGACGGAGAGGGTTCTTTACGAAAACACCCTCTCAGTCGCCGTTCTGCGACAGCTCCCCCAGAGTGGGAGCCTATATCAAATCCTCACATTTCTGCGCTCGGCGCACATTCTCCCCGCCATGTCATCCTCGAGCAAGTGCCCCACGAGATCCTTCGCTTCGCTCAAGGATGACAACCGTGGGGTACGCCGCGAAGGATCTCGGCGGGGCGTTTCACGCTCGGGCTATATGTGAAAAAACACAAAAACGAAGGGGTGTTTTTATGCGGTTTGACAAAGGGCAAAATCTTTGTTTATTCTTGACAAAAAGGATAAAGTTTGCTATAATTATTCTATATAGTAATATATAGTAATATGTCATAGTGTTTGTTTTTTTGAAACAGCCAACAGTTACGAAAGGAAACAAAGGAAAACGAAATGATGAAAACAAGAGTTCAAAAAATCACTTCTCTCGTTCTGACCTTCGTGTTACTTGTGACGATGGTTCCCACAGGAATCTTTACCGCAGTGGCAGAGGGCGCAGATTATACCGTGGATTCGGTAGCTGCATGGAACGAGCTTGCCGCACAGAATCTGACCTTCGAGGGAAAGACGGTCGTGCTCGGCGCCGACCTTGATGCAGAGGGCGCGGCGCTGTCGACACTCTCTCAGGACTTCAAGGGCGTCTTTGACGGTCAGGGCAAGACGATCTCGAACGCGACCGTGGCGGGCAACGGCGTCATCGCCGCTCTTCTGTCGGGCGGTGCTACCGTTCAGAACGTCAAATTCACGAACGTTGACGTGACGGGTACGGGTGCTGCGGGTATGATCGCAGGTACGTTCACGGCGGCAGGTACGGGTGATACTACGACGGTCTCCAAGATCACGATTGACGCTGATTCGTCGGTGACCGGTGTTGGTACGACGGGTGGATTGATCGGTCAGACGACACCGAAATCTGGTTACACGCTTGCGTT
>JAZOSZ010000047.1:0-2414 GCA_045657365.1 Eubacteriales bacterium | reverse complement strand
TCACATTTGCGAAGCAAATATTTCACCGCGAAGCGATTTCACTTGCCGCAATGGGCAAATTGCGTTGGCGCACCTGCCGTAGAGCAGGTTCGCCAAGCGGTGCTTTTTCTTTTACTTTTTGTCTTTTTTTCGTAGGGGCGAACTGCGTTCGCCCGCGGGCGTTCACAGAACGCCCCTACGAAGATGATTTTCTATCGGTAGTAAAACCTGCTTTATGGAAGGCACCCCTTTCGGTGCTTTTTTTCATTTCTTTTATTTCCCTCATTTACAAATTGAAAAAATTATGATAAAATAAAAAAAGAAAATCACGAAAGGAGAGAATCGATGGGATTTCTTCCGATTTCAAACAAAGAAATGGCGGCGCTCGGTTGGGAACGCCCCGATTTCGTATACGTCACGGGGGACGCTTACGTCGATCACCCGAGCTTTGGCGTGTCGATCATCTCGCGCGTCCTGGAGAACGCGGGCTTCCGCGTCGCGATCCTCTCCCAGCCCGACTACCGAAGTGCCGACGCCTTCCGCGAATTCGGCAGACCTCGTCTCGGATTTCTCGTCACCGCGGGCAATATCGACTCAATGGTTGCGCACTATACCGCCGCCAAGAAAAAAAGAACCTACGATTACTACTCCCCCGGCGGAAAAGCGGGCAAACGCCCCGACCGCGCGACGATCGTTTACTGTAACCGTATCCGCGAAGCCTACGGCGATATTCCCCTCATCATCGGCGGACTCGAAGCCTCTCTGCGCCGTTTTGCCCACTACGATTATTGGTCGGGAAGTGTCCGCCGTTCGATTCTCGTCGATTCGCGCGCCGATCTTCTGACCTACGGAATGGGAGAAAATATCCTGCTTCGTATCGCGGCGCTTCTCGATAAAGGCGTTCCGATCCGCAAGATCCGCGACGTGCGCGGCACGGTCTATCTCTGTCGCCCCGACGAAAAGCTTCACTACGATCTCGCCGCCGAGTTTGACTACAACGAGCTCAAAACCGACAAACGAAAGTACGCCGAAGCGTTCGGCGTACAGTATAAAAATCAGGATGCGATCAACGGACGGGCGATCGTCGAGCACTACGACGACAAGATTCTCGTGCAGAATCCCCCAATGCCACCGCTGGAGCGAGAGGAGCTCGACCGCGTCTACGCTCTGCCTTATATGCGAACCTATCATCCCTCGTACGAAAAAGACGGCGGCGTTCCCGCCATCGAGGAAGTGCGCTTTTCGATCACGCACAACCGCGGTTGCTTCGGCGCTTGTAATTTCTGCGCCCTCGCCTTCCACCAAGGAAGAACCGTTCGCTCACGGAGCGAAGCGAGCGTGCTTGCCGAAGCCAAGAAGATCACCGAGCTTCCCGATTTCAAGGGATATATTCACGACGTTGGCGGCCCGACGGCAAATTTCCGCGCCCCCGCTTGTGAGCAACAGCTCAAAAACGGCGTCTGTGCGGGAAGAAAATGTCTTGCCCCCACGCCTTGCAAGAACCTGCGCGTCGATCACAGCGAATATCTGCACCTGATTTCGGAAATCGAAAAGCTCCCGAAGGTCAAGAAGGTCTTTATCCGTTCGGGAATTCGCTTTGATTATCTTCTGCTCGACAAAAACGATGCGTTTTTCCGAAAGCTCGTTGCCGACAACGTGTCGGGACAGCTCAAGGTTGCCCCCGAGCATTGCTCGTCGGCGGTGCTCCGCTGTATGGGCAAACCCGATTTTGCGGTCTATGAGAAATTCCGAAAGCGCTATTTTGAACTGACCAAAGAAGTGGGCAAGGAACAGTATCTCGTTCCCTATCTGATGTCCAGCCACCCCGGCTCGACACTCAAGGACGCCCTTGAGCTTGCCCTCTGTCTCAAACGCGACCATTACGCGCCCGAGCAGGTGCAGGACTACTATCCGACGCCCGGCACGGCGTCGACCGTGATGTTCTATACGGGAATCAATCCGCTCGATATGAAGCCCGTCTACGTGGCAACCGACTATCACGAAAAGCAGTTGCAGCGAGCCCTCTTGCAGTATAACCGCCCGCAGAATGCGCCGCTCGTACGAGAAGCGCTCGTCAAGCTTCACCGTGAGGATCTCATCGGCTACGGCACCGAGTGCCTCGTCCGCCCCGCGCAGACAAGAGCATCGCAACCGCCGAAACAGCCGACGGGCAAGAAGCCGACGCAAGGCAAAAACAAAAAAACGCAACGCCCTGCACCAAAGAGATCAAGCAAAGGAAAAAAGAGGTAACAAAAAAGGGAAAACCCCACTTGTGGTTTTCCCTCTTTTCTGTCTGCGACAGAAAATTCACCCTTTCGGGCGCTTATGAACGATAGTCGGGGCGTTGCCCCGCGCCCCACTTAAGAACTTTTTGAAAAAAGTTCTTAAGAAACTCAAAAACTTTCGCTTTTGGGGCTGTGCTTATCTGTTTTGTT
>JAZOSZ010000046.1:0-4364 GCA_045657365.1 Eubacteriales bacterium | reverse complement strand
CGTAAATTTTGCAAAATTATTTCAACTCAACGACCGTCACACCGCCGTCGCCCTCGCCAAACTGTCCGATGCGGAAGGACGCCACGCGGGAATCCTTTTTCAGATATGCCCACAGAGCGTTTTTGAGCGCCCCCGTTCCCTTGCCGTGCACCAGACGAACGGTATGGAAGCCCGCCATTTGCGCCTCGTCAAAATACTTGTCGACCGCATTCCACGCCTCGTCGCCCGTCATTCCGCGCAAATGAATCTCGTCACGAAAATCGCGGCTGACCGTCATACGGTAGGACGACGCCTTGGTTTTCTGTCCCTCACGAAGGACCTCACTCTCCTGCTCCAGTAGCTGAAGATCACTCAGACTGACCTTGGTTTTGATAATGCCCGCCTGCACCGTGACCTTTCCCGAACGGTCGGGATCTTCCACAAGCACTGCCTTGCGGTCAAGACTGACGATGAGTACCTCGTCTCCGCGGCGAAGCTTGCGCGGCAGAACGTAATTTTCGACCTTTTTGACTTCCACGGGATCAAAGGAATCTCCGTGGCGGCGAAGATGCTCGCGTATTTCGCGGCGCGCCTCTGCCAGCTCTTCTCCGAGCTTTTCGGATTCCTTCTGCCGACGGAGCTTATCCATCTGCTCCATAATGAATTCCGAGGACGCCTTCGCGCTCTCGACCATATTCTGCGCCTTCTTGCGCGCATTGTCAAGCTCTTTTTCGGACGCGGCAAGCCGTTCGGCAATCTTCTTCTCGGCGTCTGCGCGCGCGGCTTCGTACTCACGACGCATCTGCTCGGCGTCTGCGCGTGCCTTTTCCGCCTGCTGACGGCTCTCTTCCAGCTCTCCGAGAATATTTTCAAGCCGCTTATTCTCTTCCCCTACCGAAGCACTGGCACGGGCAATAATGCGTTCGGGAAGTCCCAGCTTTTCCGAAATGGCAAATGCGTTCGATTTTCCGGGAAGTCCGACGATCAGACGGTAGGTCGGGCGAAGCGTTTCGACGTCAAATTCACACGACGCGTTACAAACGCCCTCGGTGTCGAGCGCGTAGGTCTTCAGCTCGGTATAGTGCGTCGTGGCGGCACAAAGCGCCCCCGCGCTTCGCATATCCTCGATGACGGCAACGGCAAGCGCCGCGCCCTCGATCGGATCGGTTCCCGCGCCAAGCTCGTCAAAGAGCGCAAGCGTACGGTCGTTTCTCTCGTTCACGATCGAAACGATATTGACCATGTGCGACGAAAAGGTGGAAAGCGACTGCTCGATGCTCTGCTCATCCCCAAGATCGACCAGAATCTTTTCAAAGACGCAGAGCGACGTACCTTCCTCGGCGGGCAGATGCAAGCCCGATTGCGCCATGGCGGCAAAGAGTCCGAGCGTCTTGAGCGTCACCGTCTTACCGCCCGTGTTCGGGCCCGTAATAATCAGCGTGTCGTATTCCCCGCCAAGACTGACGGTGATCGGAACGACCGTCTTTTTGTCAATCAGCGGGTGTCTTGCCCGCACGAGATGACAAGCTCTCTCTTCGGTCAGCATCGGCTCGACGGCGTCCATTCGACGTGAAAGCTCGGCACAGCCAAACACGAAGGCAAGCTCGGTAATATTTCGGTAATTGAGGGAGAGCGACGGTGCGATGCTTGCGATCTCTCCCGAAAGCTCGGCAAGGAGCTTCTCGATCTCGTGCGCTTCCTTCGATTCGAGCATCCGAAGCTCGTTGTTGGCGTCGACGACCGCCATCGGCTCGACGAAAATCGTCGCGCCCGAGGACGAGGTGTCGTGAATCAGTCCCTTGATATCGTTCCGGCATTCGGCACGCACGGGAATGACGTAACGCCCGTTTCTTTGCGTTACGATATTTTCCTGCAAATATTTGGAATAGCCTCCGCTGACGTATTTGGAAAGCGTTTCCTTGATGCGCACGTTGGCGCTCCGAATCTTTCGGCGGACGTCAGCAAGCGCGGGGCTCGCCTCGTCGGCAATCAATTCTTCCGAAATGATCGAACGGAAGATTCGATCCTCGAGATGGCGGTTCGGCAAAAGACGCTCGAAAACCTCGTCCAGTACCGTCGGAAACAGACGGTTCGAGCGCAGATAATCGAGCAGGGACCGCGAGGTGCGAAGAACGCTTGCGGCGTCCAAAAGCTCCCGCGTCGTCAGGATCGCGCCTTTCTGCGCGCGCTCGCAAAGATCGCCGACGTCGATCACCGAGCCGAAGGACGGCATTCCCTTGGCGTCGGAGAGGCGACGCGCGTCGGTCGTTCGTTTTTGACGCTTGCGGATCTGATCGAGATACTCGGCAGGAGCAAGGGAAAGCGCAAGCGCCGCCGAGCCTGCCGTCGGGCAGGCTTCTGCGAGCATCGCTCGGATCTTATCATATTCCAGCGTCGTGAGTGTTTTTTCGGTAATTTTCATAGATTATTCCTTGACCTGATGGTAAAAATCCAAGGCATCAAAGCCCCGTTCCAGATGATTGAGCAGATATCCCTCTGCCGCGCGGCAAAAATACGAGCGGCTCTCCTCGCTTGTGAGCGAAAAGGCAAACGCCCTCTCGATCGGCGCTTCGGTCACAAAGCGCAGACAGGCAAGTGCCGAGCCGTCGAGCGGAAGAAGAATATTGCGAACGCTGTATTCGTCAAATTCAGGCAGCGACAGATTTCCCGCACGCTTGCGAAGACAGTCGCCGCAAACAAGTCCGCCGTTCATCACGTCAAGCCACATCGCCTCGTGTTCGGCTTCGCCACATACGGCGCATCCCGAAAGATCGGGCGCATAGCCCGACTGTACGGCGGCAAACAGCTCATAGACGGCTTTGATCTGCCAATAAGGCTTTGCTTTCTGCTTGATGAGGTGCATCGCGTTGAGCGTCATTCGGAGTGTTTCCGAACAGTCGATATTCTCTTCGGTGATTTCGTGTGCCACCTGCACAAGATAGGACGCAAGTGCAATCCCTTCGAGCTCGGAATGAACCCCCACGAAATTTTCGAGCACCGAACCGCCCGAAAGCCAACGGCGGTCGTATTTTTCGTAATATTCAAAATTTCCGTACGTAAAGATCGTGCAGAGCGACATGACCTTACTGCGCATCGAGCGAGCGCCCTTTGCCGTCATCAGAAATCTCCCCTCTGCCGTCAGTACGGTCAGCAGCTTGTCGCTCTCTCCCGAGGGAAGCTCCCGCAGGATCAAACCGTCTACTGCTTTTTTCATTTGTCAGTATCTCCCGAATGATTCGATTATTCTTCTTCGCGATAGCCGAAATTGCCGACCGTCCGCGCACTTTCGCGCCAATTTTCCTTGACCTTGACCCAAAGATTCAGATAGACCTTGACGCCAAGCATTTTTTCCAGATCTTCCCGCGCGTACGTACCAATGAGCTTCAGGGAAGCTCCGTTCTTTCCGACGATGATTCCCTTGTGGGACGCCTTTTCGCAGAAAATCTCGGCACGAATCCGAACGAGTGTTCCCTCGTCCTTGAATTCCTCAATGACCACGGCAGTTCCGTGCGGAACTTCCTTGTTGAGTGTGCGAAGAATTTTTTCGCGGATAATTTCGGCGGCGATCTGTCGCTCGGGCTGATCGGTCACCATATCCTCGGGGAAGAACCACGGAGATTCTTCGAGGAACTTCGCGCATTCATCGAGAAGCTCGTCCACGTTCTTGCCACTGCGCGCACTGATCGGAACAAACGCCGAAAACTCGTGACGCTCGGCATAGCGGCTGATCGCCTCGGCAAGCTCCTCGCGGCGGTACTGATCAATTTTATTGAGCGCAAGCACGGAAGGAATTCCGCTTCTCTTCAGATACTCGATGACGTTTTCTTCCACCGAAGAAATTTCCTTGCCCGCATCGACCACAAGAACGACGGCGTCCGCTTCCCTCATCGAGGAATCTGCCTCTTTGACCATAAATTCGCCAAGGCTGTTCTTCGGCTTGTGCATTCCGGGGGTATCCAAAAAAACAAACTGATCCTCTCCCCGCGTAAAAATACCCGTAATACGGTTTCTCGTCGTCTGCGGCTTGTTGGAAACGATCGCCACCTTTTCGCCCAGAATCGAGTTCAGAAGTGTCGATTTTCCGACATTCGGACGACCGACAATCGCAATAAATCCTGTTTTTTTCATATCTTTATTTTCCTTACATTTGTTTTTAGAAAGAATCCATTTCCCTCTCAGTCGGCTATGCCGACAGCTCTCCCGAAAGGAGAGCCTATGAGAAGCCTCGCCCTTTGGGAGAGGTGGCGCCGAAGGCGACGGAGAGGGCTATTTTCTCTTTTATTTTACGCCAAGTCCCATGTTCTCGAGAATTTCGCGCTGGCGGCGGCGCATTTCCTCGTCCTCTTCCTCACTGTTCACGTGATCGTAGCCGAGCAGGTGAAGCA
>JAZOSZ010000045.1:0-4267 GCA_045657365.1 Eubacteriales bacterium | reverse complement strand
AACTTACCTTCGTCTGCCTTTACAGAATAGTTGTCGGCATAGAAATTATCATAAACGATGCAGGGAACGGGATTGAGCGTGTGGCTCGTTTTTGCCTTGAACTTGCCGTTCTTATCAGCCTTAGGAAGTCCCGTTTTCTTGTCGATTTCGTACATTTCATCCGCATTTCCGTGGTCTGCCGTAATTACTGCGACACCCTTTGCTTTGTCCACAGCGGCAAGAATTCTTGCGAGCTGAAGATCCAGCGCTTCCATCGAACAACGCGTTGCCAAGAGCGAACCCGTATGACCGACCATATCACCGTTGGGGAAGTTAACACGGAGATACTGATATTTGCCCGATTCAATACACTCAATCAACTTATCGGTGATTTCCGCACATTTCATCCAGGGTCTTTGTTCAAAAGGAACAACATCGGAAGGAATCTCAACATAAGTTTCGAGTTTCTCGGAGAACTTACCCGAGCGGTTTCCGTTCCAGAAATAGGTTACGTGTCCGTATTTCTGCGTTTCGGAAATGGCAAGTTGAGTTACACCTGCGTTGGTCAGATATTCACTCATCGTATTGGTGATCTCGGGGGGAGAAACCAAATATCTCTGAGGAATGTGAAGGTCTCCATCGTATTCAAGCATACCTGCATAAATGACGGAAGGAACGCGCTTGCGGTCGAATTTATCAAACTCGCCGACAGGGGCGTCAAACGCCTTGGAAATTTCAATCGAACGGTCGCCGCGGAAATTATAGAAGATTACACTGTCGCCGTCCTCGATCGTTCCTACGGGCGCGCCGTTTTCCACGATAACGAAGGGAGGGAGATCCTGGTCAATGACCTTGGTTTCTTCACGGTAGGTTTTTACTGCCTCAGCAGCGCTTGCAAAACCACGGCCTTCTCCAAGTACGTGCGTCTGCCAACCGCGTTCTACCATCGACCAATCAGCCTCATAACGGTCCATCGTGATTTTCATACGACCACCGCCCGATGCAATCTTTGCATCAAAACTTGCATCACAAAGCTCTGCCAGAAAAGCTTCAAACGGATCGATATATTCCAGTGCGCTCGTTTCACCAACGTCACGACCGTCAATCAGAATGTGAATACGAACCTTGGTAACGCCTTCTTCTTTGGCACGAATGAGCATTGCTTTGAGATGATCAATATGCGAATGCACGTTTCCGTCTGAGAATAGACCGAGGAAGTGCAGGGTACTTGCGTTCGATTTGACGTTTTGAATGACCGTTTTCCAAGTGTCCGAAGCGAACATTTTTCCGCTTTCGATGGACTGAGAAACCAGTTTCGCACCCTGGGCAAAGACCTGACCTGCGCCGAGGGCGTTGTGACCAACCTCGGAGTTACCCATGTCGTCATCCGAAGGAAGACCAACCGCGGTTCCATGTGCTTTTAAAGATACGGTAGGGTACTTTGCCATCAGCATATCCAGCGTGGGCGTATATGCACCTGCTACTGCGTTTGCTTCGGTGGCGGGAGCAAGACCAACACCGTCCATAACGATCGTGAGAACCGGACCTTGTACTCCGTCAAATTTACTTGATTTTTTTAAAGCTTCTGCCATATTAACCTCCAAAAATTTAGATAAACTTCAATCTTATATAGTATAACCCGAAAACGATTTTTTTTCAAGTAGATATTTGAAATTTTTCCTTTTTTTCTTGGTTTTTCTATAAAAACAGCAATATTTGTCTTTGAATTTTCGATTTATTTCTTGTATTTTACCGAAAGATATTTTATAATATTATCAGTTACAGCTTTTAGAATTTTTTGCTATCCGAACTGCTTTTGCGGCAAAAAAGTAAAAAAAGATTTCTAAACCTCTTGCAATTCGTATGTTGTTATGTTATAATAAAAAAGTAAGATATGGAGGCATAGCTCAGTTGGTTAGAGCGCACGGTTCACATCCGTGAGGTCTTGGGTTCGAGTCCCTATGTCTCCACCATTTTTTATAATTCGTGAGAGGAAAAACGAATCATGATCAGAGTATTGGTTTGGAATGAGTATAAGCACGAGCAAGAGAGTGAAAAAATTGCTGCCGTATATCCCAACGGTATTCACGGAGCAATCGCCGAATTTCTCGGCACAGAAGAAGATATCTCGGTAAAAACCGCAACTTTATACGACGAAAATTGCGGAATCACCAAGGAGCTTTTGGACGAAACCGACGTTTTGATTTGGTGGAGCCATATTGCTCAGCATCTGGTCCCCGATGAAATTGCTTATATGATTCGTGATGCTGTTTTGGAAGGCATGGGAATTATTTTCCTACATTCCGCACATCACTCAAAGCCGTTCCGCTATCTGATGGGAACTTCTTGCAATCTCACTTGGAGAGAATCGGATGATTCCGAAGTCCTTTGGGTCATCGAGCCGTCTCACCCGATTACTCGCGGAATTGACCGTTACTTTACGCTTCCCGCAGAGGAAACCTACGGAGAGCCTTTCGTGATTCCGAATCCCGATAAGGTTCTTTTGATCGGAAATTATTCCGGCGGTGAGGTTTTCCGTTCCGGAGTTCTTTATGAACGCGGCAACGGTAAAATTTTCTATTTCCAGCCCGGTCACGAGTCTTATCCTACCTTCCGTGTCCCCGAGGTACAAACCATTATTAAAAACGCGGTTCGCTTCGTAGCACCGACGTTCAGACAGGTAATCACTTGTCCCAAGGTTCGTAAGATTACAGATGACGGACCCTATTTGAATTGAAATTATATATCGAAATATATAATATAATTTTTCATTTGACGGAGGATTAAAAAAATGGCCAGACTGATTAAAGTTGGTATCATTGGATGTGGCGGAATTGCAAACGGTAAACACATGCCCTCTTTGAAGAGAGTTCGCGACTGTGAAATGGTTGCTTTCTGTGACATCATCCCCGAGCGTGCTGAAAAAGCAGCTCAAGAATTCGGTGTTCCCGGCGCAAAGACCTACACCGACTATAAGGAACTCCTCGCTGATCCCGAGATCGAGGTTGTTCACGTTTGTACGCCAAACCGTGCACACAGCTTTATTACGGTTGATGCATTGGAAGCAGGTAAGCACGTTATGTGCGAGAAGCCTATGGCAATCAATTCTGCCGAGGCAAAGAAGATGCTTGATGCTGCGGCTCGTACGGGCAAGAAGCTTTCGATCGGTTACCAAAGCCGTTTCCGCGCTGACTCTCAGTATCTGAAGCAGGAAGCTGAAGCAGGAACGTTTGGCGAGATTTACTATGCAAAGGCAACTGCTCTTCGTCGCCGTGCCGTTCCTACGTGGGGCGTGTTCCTGAACGAGTATGAGCAGGGCGGCGGTCCTCTGATCGATATCGGAACGCACGCACTCGACCTCACCCTTTGGATGATGGACAACTATAAGCCGAAATACTGTGTTGGTTCGGTTTATCACAAGCTGAACAAGGATACCGATCAGGGTAACTCCTTTGGTCAGTGGAATCCCGATGAGTACACCGTAGAAGACTCTGCCTTTGGTTTCATCGTAATGGAAAACGGTGCTACGATCGTTCTCGAGTCCTCTTGGGCATTGAATATCCTTGATCCTCGCGAAGCAGTTACGACGATTTGCGGAACCAAGGCTGGTGCTGATATGAACGACGGTCTTCGTATCAATGGTATTAAAAACAACAGACAGTACGTTACAAAGCCCGACTTCAAGGCCGGCGGTGTTGCATTTAACCCCGGTGAGAAGGCTGAGTCGGCAGCTGACATGGAAGAGCGTCTGTGGATCGAGGCTGTTCGCGATGACAAGACTCCCATTACGCTTCCTGAGCAGGCTTACTGCGTTACCCGTATTCTCGAGGGTATCTATGAGTCCTCGAAGAGCGGAAAGCCCTACTACTTTAACTAATTAAAAAAGCAATCCCCGCAAGGAATCCTTGCGGGGATTTTTCACAAGATAAAAGGGAAGCGCATACCAACCGTATGCGCTTCTCTTTTATTATTCTTCGCTGGTGGGAAGTTCTCCGACAATCGGAGATTCTTCATCCAATGCAATTAGTTCTTTGGTCACATATAGGGGAAGACAGTTCTTATCAATGCGAACCTCTGCGAGATCCTCACGGGAAGGAATATCGTACATCATCGGAAGCATCATTGTTTCCATAATCGAGCGGAGACCTCTTGCTCCCGTGTTGCGCTCAATTGCTTGTGCTGCAATGGATTCAAGTGCCTCACGGTCAAAGTTGAGAGTGACACCGTCCATTTCAAAGAGCTTGATATACTGCTTAACAATGGAGTTTTTCGGTTCGCTTAAAATACG
>JAZOSZ010000044.1:0-2904 GCA_045657365.1 Eubacteriales bacterium | reverse complement strand
AATACGATTTTCTCTTGAATGCTTTCCACCGTAGAGCCGTATTTGTGCCACGAGAAGAAGTCGATCGGAACCTTTCTCCTGCTCATTTCGGCAAGAAAATCGCTTGCCCACTCCGAGGCTCTCGCCAAGGCAGGTCCTCCGATCTTCAACTCGGGGAAGCAAGACTTCAAGTGCTTTGCGGCAATCTCGTAGAGATCGAAGAACTGCGCCTTCGTACCGCCCCACGTTCTCTTGTGCGTGCTATCGTCGGGGTCAAGATCGGGCTCGTTCCAAATCTCCCAATATTCAATGCCCATTGCAAAGCCGTCTGCCCATCCGTAATTGTAGTGACGAATGATGTGCTCGCAGACCACCGCCCACTTGTGAAAATCCTTGGGTGGGAGCGTGTTGTACTTCTTGCTCCAATGCTCGATCTTTGTACCAAGGCGGAAGAAGGGTTTGGTTCCTGCGTGCAAAATCACGCGCATATATTCGTCGGTGAGCGTAAAATCATACGCCGCAGGATCGGTCGGGTCACGGTCAAAATCGGTAAAGATAAAATTGACATCCACGATATGCTCACCACCGTAGGTTGAGTTAAAGGACGAGTCGTGTGTTCTTGCATAGGGAATTCCCGCATCACGGTATGCGTCAATATTTGTAATTCGCTGATCCGCGGCGAATTTATACACAGGACCGTTATTGACACTGTGCATCGGCTTGATCTTACCAAGCTCCTTTGAAAAATCAATTCTTACGTTCGTCATCGCTTTGTTCCTTTCGTTTAAACAATATCATAATATAACACAAAAGTATTAGAATTCCCACCACGCCGAGCGCAGAGAGAATTTGTTGCGGGTACACGGTAATGCCAAGGACTTGGTTGCCATTGGCTTGCACCGCATTAACCAGCGGTGTGACCGCAAGTGTCGTCAAAAATCCGACCACGCCCGAAATCGCGTGGGAGAGCGCCAGCGCGCTCATTCTCTGCTCGGGTTCGACGTAATCATAAATGAGATTGATCTGCGCGCTGTTAATTCCCGCCATTGCAATGGCGGCAAGCGCAGAATAAAGAATAAACATTATCTGACCGTTCGCGGGAACGGCAAACGCCGCCATCAACAGCGACAAGCCCTTGACCGAAAAACAGATTATCAGCATCTTGGCAAATCCGTGACGATCGGCATATTTTCCGATCGGGCGAGAAAAGCAAGTGCGTACTACGCTCGTGATGATGGCAAGCACCGAGCAGAAGGTCATCGAAAATCCAAGCGCACCAATCTTATAGCTTCCATAGAACGGCGCCGTCATATAATTGACGATATACCAAAGCACCGAAACACCGATGACGCGGAAGAGCATTTTGTTTTTGAGGAGCAATCGAAGCGTTTCTCCGAGCTTTTCGTTCTTTTTCGGCACGGGCTTTTCCTTGGAAAAGATGAGAGTGAGGGTATGCAAGACCGTCAGGCAAAACATCGTCACACAACCGACAATGAATGCCGTACGCATCTCACCGCGCTCCGAAAAGTAATCGATGACGTTACCCATCGCAAAGGAGAAGATCATTCCCGTAATGAGCGAGATCATCTCTTTATTTGCCGTAAATCGTCCCCGCTTTTTATCGTCCACCAGCGACATAAACCAATGGATTTTGATGGGATTGACCACGTTATTGAGGATCTGTCCCGCAAGCAGCATTACCACGAAGAAAATGAGTTTCATCTCTCCCGAAAGATCCAGGAGAGGCACGGCATACACAAAGGTAAAGAAAAGCTGATTGACGATATGCAGCGCGGTTGCCCAGCGCTTGACGGGCGTTTTACCCGACAAAAACACCGAAATCATCTGAAACGCACAACCGAGTGACACAAAGGAATAAAGCACTCCCGTCAGGGCGTCCGACGCGCCAAGCTCCTTTGCGATCTTCGCAAGGTATGTTTCTCCCACGAGAATGGCAATCAAATATTCAAGTGTCGCCTCAATACAATAAAAAACTCGACTGTTCCGATACGGATCGGCGATCATTTTTTTCATAAACAACCCTCTTTCAAAATTTCTGCCTTTATCATATCACGAGAAAAAATATTTTTCAAGCAGTTTATTTACGAAAATTTTTCGTAAACCGTTGAAATTTACAGGAAGGTATGATATGATATCGTTAGAGCCGACGAAAGGAGATTTTTATGACACTCACAAAGCTTGCCGAGCTTGCGGGCGTATCGGTCGCAACCGTTTCCAAGGCGTTTTCGGGAAGTTCCGACGTTGGGAAGAAAACCCGAGAACGAATTTTTGAGATCGCCAAGGAACAGGGGTGCTTTGACAAATACAACAAGCACCGCTTTGAAAAGAAGATCATTGCCGTCCTCTGCCCCGAAATCAACAGCGACTATTATTCATCGCTTGTCAACTGCCTGATGAAGTATATCGAGGAAGCAGGCGCCCGAATGACGCTTGGCGTGACGGGATTTGATGCAGAGCGAGAAATGGAGCTTTATACCTATTATTCCTCGTACGCGCAAGTCGACGGCATCATTCTGATTGGAATGTTGGAAAAAACCTTGAGAGAGGTTCTGGTCCCCACGGTGGTGCTCGGTCGCAAGAATGCGGGAAAGGAAATCGACACGGTATATTTTTCAACGGAGAATTCTATGCGCGACGCGCTCTCCGCCTTGAAAAATCTCAAACACACCGAGATCGGCTTTGCCGGTGAGAAATTGACCAAAAGCAAGCAAGAAACCTTTGAAGCCATTGCCCGAGAGCTTGCGATCTCTATGAGTGACACAAGGATCAAGGTCAGCAAAAAGCGTTTTGAGGAGGCGGGCGAGGACTGTGTTCTCGCGTGGCTCGAGGAAGGTACTCTGCCTTCTGCCATCGTTGCCGCCTACGATTACATTGCCATCGGCGTCATAAGAGAGCTATCGAAGC
>JAZOSZ010000043.1:0-4397 GCA_045657365.1 Eubacteriales bacterium | reverse complement strand
GTTCCGTGATTGCAGTGCCTTGGAGAGCGTGACGCTTTCTGAAGGATTGGAGCAGATCGAAACATCGGCGTTTTACGGTTGCAGAGAGCTTCAGAGCATTACGATTCCTAACAGTGTCACCGAGCTTGGCGCTTCGGCTTTCTTTGGTTGCACGTCGCTGGAGGACGCGACGCTGGGCAGTGGGGTTGAGATTCTGGAACATAATCTTTTCTACGGTTGCAGTGCTCTGACGAGCGTTACCTTCTCGGAAGCGATTACCGAAATTCAAACGTATGTCTTCTTTGACTGTGCGCTTCTTACCGAAATCAATGTCCCCGCTACCGTAACGGTGATCGGAACGAAAGCCTTTTCGGGTTGTGCCGCGCTGACCGATCTTTACTATGGCGGCACGGAAGAAAATTGGGAGGGCATAGAAACAGAAGACGCCGAAATTCCTGCGACGGTGATCATTCATTACGCAGAACCCGACGTTGAATCCTGATTTTTACAATTTATGATTAAAGGAGAATATCGATGAAAAAAACGTATTTAGAGCCCGAGGTGGAGTTCATTTCTTTGATTCCTATCGATATCCTTACGAATTCGGGGAATGACGGAATCGTTGATGACTCGGACGAACCGTTTATGGGTGGCGACATTATTATCATTAACTAATGAACTAAAAAAGAAAACGCTGTTGTTAAAACCAACAGCGTTTTCTTTTGTTTTATTGCCGATTCTCAAAGCTTTTTTGATAGAGTTCAATGCAATCTGCGATAATCTTTTTGGCTTCGTCGGGGCCGAAAAGCTCCTTGACTGCCGTTTGCTTGTTCTCAAGCTGTTTATAGACCGAGAAAAAGTGCATAATTTCATCGAAGACGTGGCTCGGTAACTCGTCGATCGTACGGAAATGATTGTAGGTCGGGTCAGAGCAAACGACGGCAATGATCTTGTCGTCGAGGGCGCCGCCATCGATCATTCGCATCACACCGATCGGAAATACCTGTACGAGGGTCATCGGGTAGATTGGCTGATCACAGAGCACGAGAACGTCGAGAGGGTCACCGTCGTCGGCATAGGTACGGGGAATAAATCCGTAGTTTGCGGGGTAATGCGTTGAGGTATAAAGGAAACGGTCAAGGCGAAGCATTCCCGTATGCTTATCCATTTCATATTTGCAACTGCTTCCCTTGGGAATTTCAATGACCGCGGTAAATTCTTCGGGGGCAATTACAGATGGGTCGATATCGTGCCAAATATTCATAAAAAACCTCTTTCTGCCACAGGGCGGTTACTTTACGTATTCAAATTCAAAATCGTAGATCGAGACGGTCATTCCGTCGATACAGCCTTTCGCTTCGAGAAGCTCAAAGACACCGCTGTTTTTGAGGACTCTCTGGAAGAAGTTGAGAGATTCGTAATCGTCGAAATTGATCTGTCCCATCAGATTGAAGAGCCATTCTCCCTCGACGATAAAGGTGTTGTTCTCACGGCGGATCGTCGTATCCTTACCACCGCCGACGTACGCGTCTTCGGGCGCATATTCACGCTCGTAAATGAGCATCGGGGGCAGATCGCGGAGCATCTCTGCCGCCAGCCGAACCATGTCATCGAGACCTTCGCCCGTGGCGGCGGAAACGTAGAGCAATTTCCAACCGTTTTTCTTGACGAATTTTTCAAAGTTTTTCAGATTAACCAGATCGGGATCGAGCGCATCACACTTGTTGGCGACGATGATCTGCGGACGAGAAGCAAGCTCTTCGCTGTAGCGAGCAAGCTCGGTATTGATCATTTTGATATCTTCGACGGGATCTCTTCCCTCAAAGCAGGAGATATCCACCACGTGCAGAAGCAGGCGGCAACGGTCAACGTGACGCAAGAATGCGTGACCGAGTCCCGCACCGTCGGCGGCACCTTCAATGAGCCCGGGAATATCGGCGGCAACGAAGCCGCCCTCACCGCCCGTGGAAACGACGCCGAGATTCGGCGAGAGAGTTGTGAAGTGATAGTCGGCAATTTTGGGCTTTGCCGCGCTGATTCTTGCCAGAATCGAGGATTTTCCCACGCTCGGGTACCCGATCAGACCTACGTCGGCAAGCATTTTCAATTCCAGAGTGAGTTCCTTTTCTTCGCCCTTGGTTCCGCTTTTCGCAAACATCGGAATCTGACGCGTGGGGGTTGCAAAATGTCGGTTGCCCCAACCTCCGCGACCACCGCGACAGCAAATGAAATCGGCACCGTCGTCCTCGGTCATATCGTGAATGATCTTGCCCGTTTCGGCATCACGGATCAGCGTTCCGGGGGGAACGGTGATGATCAGATCCTCGGCAGTGGCGCCGTGGAGCTTTCCGCCTTTGCCATTGCCGCCGTTTTGTGCAATGAATTTGTGACGGTAGCGGAAGGCAAGCAGGGTGTTAGTACCCTCATCAATGCGGAAAACGATATTTCCGCCGTGTCCGCCGTCGCCCCCATCGGGACCTCCGTGCGAGACGTATTTTTCACGGTGAAAGGCAACGGCACCGTTGCCGCCGTCACCGGCTTTGACGTAAATTTTTACGTTATCTACAAACATAATTACCTCGTTTTTAAGCTTGATCGCCCTTCATACGGACGATAATACGGATCGGCGTTCCCGAGAAACCAAAGGTTTGACGCAGATAGTTTTCGAGATAACGCTGATAGGAAAAATGGAAGAGCTCGACGTCGTTGCAGAAGAAGACGAAGGTGGGGGGCGCGACCGAGATCTGCGTCATATAGTAGATCTTCAAGCGCTTGCCCTTGTCGGAAGGCGGCTGAACCTTCATCGTGGCTTCGGCAAGAACTTCGTTGAGCATACCCGTGGAAATACGGGTATTGGTTTGGTTATAGACGTAATTGATATGCTCGAAGAGCGTTCCGACGCGCTGTCCCGTCATTGCCGAAACGTAAACGATCGGAGCGTAGGGCATATAAGCAAGGGCGGTGCGGATGCTCTCATTGAATCGGTTGACGGTGTTCGTGTCCTTTTCGATCGAATCCCACTTGTTGACGACGATGATCGAGGCTTTGCCCGCCTCGTGCGCAATGCCCGCAATTTTTTCATCCTGCTCGGTAATCCCCGTGGCGGCGTCGATCATAATCAGACAGACGTCGGCGCGCTCGACCGCCATATGGGCGCGCAGCACGCTGTATTTTTCGATCTTATCGTTGATCTTCGATTGGCGGCGAATGCCTGCCGTGTCGATAAAGGTGAATTTTCCGTGCTCGTTTTCAAGTTGGGTATCGACGGCGTCACGCGTCGTTCCCGCGATGTTGGAAACGATGAGACGGTTTTGACCGATAATCTTATTGATGATCGAAGATTTTCCCGCATTCGGCTTTCCGATGACGGCAACCTTAATTCCATCGTCCTCGTCCTCTTCCTCGGCTTTGGTGGGAAGAACGTCAAGCACGGCGTCAAGCAGGTCACCCGTACCGCTTCCGTGTACCGAGGATACGGCAATCGGCTCAATCTCAAAGCCAAGCTCGTAGAATTCGTAAAATTCAAAGGGAAGAGCACCGACGCTGTCGCATTTGTTGATGCAGGGAATGATCGGTTTTCCGCTTTTTTTGAGCATAATCGCGATATCGCGGTCGTCGGCGGTCAGTCCCGTGCGAACGTCGCACATAAAGACAATGACGTCGGCGGTGTCAACGGCGATCTGCGCCTGGATGCGCATCTGCTTGAGGATGATATCATCGGTCTTGGGCTCGATACCGCCGGTGTCGATGAGAACGAATTTGCGCCCGCGCCATTCGGTCTCGCCGTAGATGCGGTCACGGGTGACTCCGGGGGTGTCCTCCACAATGGAGCGACGCTCTCCGATGAGCTTATTGAAAAGGGTGCTTTTGCCCACGTTGGGGCGTCCTACAATAGCAATAATGGGTTTTGACATATGGAAAGTCCTTTCTATAGTGTATGGAAGGCTTTTTGCAGCATTTTACAGCATCTTCACAGCATGTTTGCGGTGCGTCTGTCGTTCTTGCGGAAATGGAATCAGAAAACGCCCAACAGCGCCTTGATCAGCTCGGCACCGTCGCTTCGGCATGATCGCAGGGGAATTCCCCCAAGCTTGCTTGAGAGCTCCGAGGGAGTCATGTCATCCAGGAAAATATCCTCGTCGGCTTTGAGCATGACCGCGGGATAGATCAGCTCGTCTCCAAGCTCCTTGCTCTTTAGTTGTGCGAGAACGTCTTGCCCCGTGAGCAGCCCCGCCACGGTGACGCTTTCGCCAAAGAAGTGATTGAGGATCTTATAAACCTTGATCTCCAGCCCGTCCACACGCTCCTCCAGCTTTTTGCAAAGGGAAGAGAGATGGGAATAAGCGGCGTCTCCTGTGATCAGAGAGACTTTGCGTGGCGCATGAAAATGGGGGAGATAATCCTCCAGATAATCCAAT
>JAZOSZ010000042.1:0-14494 GCA_045657365.1 Eubacteriales bacterium | reverse complement strand
TCGGCGACGCCGCTTCAAGCGCCATTGCGGCGTCCTCTCGGCTGACGCCGCAAAGCTCGGCAAGCTCGCTGATTCTCGGCTCTCTTCCCTCTTCGGCTTGAATTCTGTGTTTTTCGTTCATCAGCGCGACACCGAGCTTTTTATAATATCGTCCCACCTTGATCGGCCCTTCGTCGCGCAGATGCCGCCGAAGCTCACCAAACACGAGCGGTACGGCATAGGTCGAAAAGCTGGTGCCTCGTTCCAGATCAAAGCTCCTTGCCGCCTTGATCATTCCGATCGTTCCAATCTGCAAAAGGTCCTCAAAATCCACGCCGCGATCGCGAAAGCGAAGGGCAAGATTGCGAAGGAGTCCCGCATTGAGCGAAAGAAGCTCCTCCATTGCCCGCTCGGCTTCCCGCGCTTCGCCCGTTTGTACCAGACGAATCAAACGAAGATTTTCCGAATAATCCTTCGTTTCTTTCGCTTCGTTCGCGCTCAACGGCTCGCGAGCCGTTTGTAAAGCGTTACCGTAGTTCCCTTCCCGCATTTTGACGACACCCTCACCTTATCACAAAAGCTTTCCATCACCGTAAATCCCATTCCGCTTCGCTCGCTTGCCGCATCGGTCGTATAGAGCGGCTGACGCGCGAGCGTCACGTCCTCGATACCGCACCCACGGTCACGGATCTCAAGTTGAATACTACGGTCGCTATACAGTTTGACCGTGATGTAAATGATCCCCACCGTATCACGGTAAGCGTGCACGATACAGTTAGTCACTGCCTCAGACACGGCGCACTTAATATCGGCAATTTCTCCCGTTTTGGGATCATTCTGCGCGCAAAAGGCGGAAACCATCGCGCGCGCCGCCGATTCGTTGACCGAATGGGACGGCAATTTCAGCTTCATTTCATTAACGAGTCTTTTTTCTGTCCCCCTCATTTCTTCTCCCCCTTTCCTTGACTCACATGTTCTTCACTTTCTTCGATTTTTACCATTCTCTGAAGTCCTGCCAGAGTAAAAATCTTGAGAAGGCGTTCGTGCGGATTTTTGAGAGTCAGCTCTCCGCCAAGCTTTTGCAACAGCGCATAGCGCCCCATAATGAGTCCGAGTCCCGAGCTGTCCATAAATTCGATCTTCGACAGATCGAGCACGACCTTTTTCGGCTGTTCGTCGAGGAGAAGCGCGTCGATCTCGGTACGGATCTGCACGGCGCTGTGATGATCGATCTCGCCGCTCAACGTCAGCACGAGAACTCCGTCCGACCTGATCGGCTCAAAGCCACAATTATGCTTGATCATTCCGATTCTTTTAACCTCCGTTTTTTCATTTTTCTTCATTGTAGCATACGCCCCTTGCAAAATGTGTCGTATCCCGACGAGAAGAGAAAATTTCCGCAAAAAAGAGGACCTTCCGAAGAAAGTCCTCTTGATTTTTTGATTTTATGCGTTTGCCTTCTGGTAGTTCTCCACGATCTTCTGTGCAATATTGGCGGGAACGGTATCGTAGCCCGTCACCTCGTACTCGAAGCTTCCGCGTCCCTGCGTCATAGCGCGGAGAATGATCGGATATTCCATCAACTCTGCCTTGGGCGCGAGCGCGTGAACGGTCGTGTAGCCCTTCTGTGCGGCAGGATCCATACCCATGACGGCGCCGCGACGCTTGTTGAGATCGCCCATCACGTCACCCACGATTGCATCGGGCACGGTAATATCGAGGTTTCCAACCGGCTCAAGAAGCACGGGAGCTGCAAGCTCGAGACACTTCTTATAGGCAATGTTTGCCGCGGTCTTGAAGGAAAGCTCGTCGGAGTCTACGTCGTGGTACGATCCGTCGTACAGATCGGCTGCGAGCTGAACGAGCGGGAATCCTGCCACGCCCTTGACCATCGCATCCTGCAATCCCTTTTCTACGGCAGGATAGAAGTTCTTCGGCACGGTTCCGCCGACGACCGACACGGTAAAGGTCAGACCCTCATCCTCACCGGGAGCGAAGCGGATCTTTACGTGACCGTACTGACCCGAACCGCCGTTCTGCTTCTTATGCTTGCCTTCGACGTCCACACGCTTCGTGATCTTCTCACGGTATGCGATCTTGGGCGTTTCAAAGTTGACGTTGACACCAAAGCGGTTCTTCATCTTAGCGGCGAGTACGGCAAGGTGCATATCGCCCTGACCTGCCACCAGCATCTGCTTGGTTTCTGCATTATTTTCATATCCGAGCGTCAGATCTTCTTCGATCATCTTCACGATACTCTGCGAAATCTTGCCCTCATCCTTTGCCGTAGCGGGAATGAGTGCCTTGACGTAGTAAGGTGTAGGATATTCGATCGGAGCAAACTTCAGCTCTCTGTTCCAGGTGAGCGTATCGTTGGTGTTGGTGCTCGAAAGCTTTGCGACCATACCGATATCACCGCAAGCAAGCTCGTCGACCTCGGTCTGCTTCTTGCCGTTGACCACGTAGATATGTGCGAGCTTCTCGGAGTCCCCCGTGGTATTGTTCTTCATGATAATATCGCGCTTGACCGTTCCGTCCATCACCTTGAAGAAGGACATCTTTCCAACGAACGGGTCTGCGACCGTCTTGAAGACGAAGAGCGCAGGCTCACCCTCGGGCACGATCTCAAAGTCGGAACCGTCAGCGAGCAGCTCGGTCTTCTTTGCGGTATGACGGGGGAAGGATTCGGTGATCTTATCCAGCAGAGTCCACAGACCCCAGAGTTTGGTTGCCGCACCGCAGAAGACGGGCACGATCTCACCGTGAATAATACCCTCGTGGACGGCGTTGATTGCTTCCATAAAGGTAATTTCCTCACCCTCAAAGTATTTCATCATCAGATCTTCATCCGTACCTGCGATGGCTTCCATCAGCATATCGCGATACTTGGCAACAGCTTCCTTCGATTCCTCGGGAATGATCTCAACGCTGTGACGTCCGTTATCGTCAAATACGTGCGCGATTTCGTCGATCAGGTCGATACAGCCCTTCACTTCGCCGTTCTTGACCATCGGAATGGTCAGCGGGCAAACGTGCTTTCCAAAGGTTTCGTGCAGAGAGTCGAGAACTCTTCCGAAGCGTGCATCGTTATCGTCAAACTTATTGATAAAGAATGCTTTGGGAATGCCTGCCTTTTCGGCATAGTTCCAAGCAAGCTCGGTTCCGACCTCGATGCCTGCCTTGCCGTCCACGACGATGATCGCAGCGTCGGCAACGCGGAGTGCCTGTGCGGCTTCTCCCACGAAATCAAGATATCCGGGGGTATCGAGCAGGTTGATCTTGACGTCCTTCCACATCATATTCATAATGGAAGTCGAAAGTGAGAAGCCTCTCTTGATTTCTTCTGCGTCATAGTCAGAAACGGTATTTCCGTCCGCTACCTTTCCAAGACGGTCAGAGCCACCCGTCAAATATATCATAGCCTCGGCGAGCGAGGTCTTTCCGCATCCTCCGTGTCCGAGCAATGCAACGTTTCTGATTCTTTTGGTTTCAATCGTAGCCATAGGCTTTTCCTCCTTCCCTCCGCCTTTTGCGGAAGGTCTTTGATAATAGTTTCGGGAATATTTTCCGTTCCAGGAAATTTTACACACCGATTGTATTCATTATACAATATTTTTTCTTGAATTTCAAGAGGTTTTTTGTGTTTTTTCAAGTACAAGTATAGAAATATATTCCTGTTTTTTGTGCATTATAAACAAAAGCAAAGCCATTTTTATCAAAAACAGCTTTGCTTTTGGATTTTTATTCAAGTTTTTTCCGTTTTAATCAAGTCAAGCAAAAGAGGCGGCGGGCATTTTCAGCAGTGATGGCAACGGCGTCTTCGTAGGAAATTCCGCGAAGCTCGGCGAGTGCTTTTGCCGTGTACGCCATTCGTCCCGAATGATTGATCCGTCCTCGGAAGGGCTCGGGAGAAAGATAAGGCGCATCGGTTTCAATCAGAATCCGATCGATCGGTACGACGGCGGCAGCCTCACGCGCCTTCCGTGCATTTTTGAAGGTCAGCACCCCCGAAAACGAAAGATACCAACCGCGGCGCACGAGTTCTTTTGCCATTTCCGCACTTCCGCTGAAGCTGTGGAAAACACCGCGCACGTTCGGGTGACGGAGCACCGTCTCAAAGCAATCCCCGTGCGCCTCTCTGTCGTGAATGACGACGGGAAGATCCCATTCTTCCGCCAAAAGAAGCTGTTTTTCAAAAAGTTCTCCCTGAAGCGCCTTGTCATAAGGCTCCCAATAGTAATCCAGTCCGATCTCGCCCAGCGCTACGATCTTGCCCTCTTTTCGTTTTTCGGGCGTATTCATCAGCGTGCAAAGCTCGGACAACGCTTCATCCACACTCATCGAAAGATGCTGTGCGTCCTCGGGGTGAATTCCGATTGCCGTAAACATCCGGGGATATTTTTTTGCCTGTTCGATACATCGTTTGGCGTTTTCGGGATTCGTGGCTACGTTGATCACAGTATCCACGCCGACGCCGAAGACATCATTTGCCAGAAATTCGTCAGCTCCGCCCTCGGTATCAAATTTTGTGTCAAAATAATGCGCGTGGGAATCGAAAAGTCCACGGCAGTCCATTGTTTGATTCATCATTTCCGTTAAAATTCCTGTTTTAAGCTTCGGTGAAAGAGCGCACCGAGTGCCGTTTCGGGGTCTGCCCCCTCATAGAGCACCGCGTAGATCGTCTGACAAATGGGAAGCTCGACGCCATAGCGCGCGGAAAGAGCGACCAGTGCCTTGACCGTGTAATATCCCTCTGCGAGAAAATCGCACTCCTCTTTTGTAATAAAGCGTTCGCCGAACAGACGGTTATGACTGTAAGGCGAGAACACGGTTGCTTCGTAATCTCCAAGGTGACAAAGACCGTACGCGGACAGCTCGTTGCCGCCCATCGCGTCAATCAGGCGCGCGATCTCGCGCGTTCCTCGTGACATCAGCGCTCCCTTGAGCGTAGAAAGCTTCATTCCGTCAAGCATTCCCGCCGCGATTCCGATGACGTTTTTTGCTGCCGCGCCGACCTCGTTGCCAACAAGATCACTTCCGTAATAAAAGCGAATCAGCTCCCCCGAAAATTCATTGACAAGCTTCTGCTTGACCTCTTCCTCTTTGGAATCGATCACCATACAGTTGGGAATTCCCGCATAAAATTCCTGCACGTGACCGGGACCGAGCCAAACGGCAATTCGGCAGGATTCGTCGGCGTACTCTTCCGAGATTTCCGAGAGACGCTTGCCCGTTTCAATCTCAATTCCTTTCATACAAAGAACAAAGATCTTATCTTTCAATGAAAGTTCCCGAAGCTCCTGCCAAAGTCCGCGCAAGCCTTGGGACGCAATCGAAATCACGATGATCTCGGCATTGCGAACGTCCGAAAGCTCGGTCGTCAACGCGACGCTTTCGGGAAGTGTCAGAAGATCGTTTTTTCGCTCACGAAGAAAGCGCTGCATATGTACCGAGCTTTCTCTTCCGTAGAGCGTCAGATCGTGTCCGAGACGGTCAAGATACCAAGTAATCAGCGAGCCCCAACGCCCGCAACCGATCACTGCAATTTTCATAGATTCTCCTTAAAAAATACGGCGGTCCAAACGATCAGACCGCCGTTGTCATTGGTTTAGTGTACGCGCTCTCCGAGCGGCGTGTCTTCCGCAAGAAATACCACACGCACCTCGTCCTCACCGCTGGCAAGGATCATTCCCTGCGACTCGATACCGCAGAGCGTAGCGGGTTTGAGATTTGCCACGAGGATCAGCTTTTTACCAATCAGTTGTTCGGGCTCGTAGAATTTCGCGATTCCCGAAACGACCTGACGCTTCTCATAGCCGAGGTCCACCTGCATCAGAAGAAGCTTCTTTGCTTTCGGTACTCTCTCGCACGAAATTACCTGCGCCGTTCTGAGCTCGACACCCATAAAGTTTTCAATGCCAATCAGCGCACAGCCTTCGGGTTTTTCCTTTGCCTTGGCTTCCTTCTCTGCCTCGGCAATCATGCGCTGACGCTCTGCCTCAAATTCAGCCAGCACCTTCGCCTCGTCCATACGGGCAAACAGCACCTTGGAATCCTTGACCGTGTTTCCTGCGACAAGAGCGCCGAAACGCTCTGCCGTACCGATCGACGAATAGCCGCACACCTCGGTGTTCAGCTCGGAGAGAATCTCCTCTGCCGTGGCGGGAATGAAGGGATGAAGCAGAACCGCTCCCCAACGAATTGCCTCAAGAAGCGTATAAAGAACCGTTCCGAGTCTTTCGCGCTGGCTCTCGTCCTTGGCAAGCGCCCAAGGCGTCGTTTCGTCAATATATTTGTTGGCGCGCGAGAGCATCACGAAGATTTCCTCCAGCGCATCGGCAATACGGTAGGCTTCCATATTCTCAACGACCTTCTCGTATGCCTTAACGCAAGCGGCGACGACTTCGTCGTCGAGCGCTTCCTTGGCAGTGGGCGCCTGAATCACGCTGTCAAAATATTTCTTCTGCATATCAAGCGTACGCTTGACAAGGTTACCGAGGTTGTTGACAAGATCGGTATTGAATCTCTTGATGACGTTCTCATAGGTGATCGAGCCGTCGTTGGCGTAGGGCATCTCGGCGAGTGCGTAGTAGCGAACGCCGTCAACCGTAAATTTCTCTGCCAGCTTGTCGGCGTAAATGACGTTGCCGCGCGACTTGGACATCTTATCCATACCGAAATTGAACCACGGGTGCGCAAAAACCTTCTTGGGCAAGGGCAGATCGAGTGCCATTAAAAAGATCGGCCAATAAATGGTATGGAAACGAATGATATCCTTACCGATGACGTGTACGTCGGCAGGCCAGTATTTTTTGAATTTCTCACTCTGCTCCTCATAGGACTTATCGGGATCATAACCGAGTGCCGTAATATAGTTCGTGAGCGCGTCCAGCCACACGTAGGTCACGTGCTTAGGATCGATATCCACGGGAATTCCCCAGGCAAACGAGGTACGAGATACGCAGAGATCCTGCAATCCTGCCTTTAAGAAGTTATTGACAATCTCCTTTTTGCGGCTCTCGGGTTCAATGAACTCAGGGTGCTCCTCAATGTAAGTCATCAGTCGGTCGGCGTACTTCTTCATATTGAAAAAGTAGGCCTCCTCACTTGCTCTCTCCACCGCGCGTCCGCAGTCGGGACACTTGCAATCGACCGCCTGCGTATCAGTAAAGAAGGACTCACAAGGAACGCAATACCAGCCCTCGTAACGACCCTTATAAATATCTCCCTGCTGATAAAAGCGCGTAAACATTTTCTTGACCGCCGACTCGTGATAATCATCGGTCGTACGAATAAAGTGGTCGTATTTTACGTTCATATGATCCCACAGCGTACGGATTTCTCCCGCGACGCCATCCACGTATGCCTTCGGGGTAATCCCTGCTTCCTTTGCCAGATCCTCGATCTTCTGTCCGTGTTCGTCGGTACCCGTACACATAAAGACGTCGTACCCCATTTCACGGCGATAGCGCGTGATGGCATCGGTCATAATCGCCTCATAGGTATTTCCGAAGTGAGGCTTTTTTGATGCGTACGCAATCGCTGTTGTAATATAAAATTTCTCTGCCATTTGTATTTCTCCTTATTGATTCATAGGATCCTTGAACCCATTACTATTCCATTTTATCATATTATATCAAAGTTTTCTCTCTTTTACAAGAGGAATCGAGAAATTTTACGCCAAATATTCCCTCTTTTTTTCGGGGGTAGGGATGCTTTTTTTGGCAAATACTGAAAATACGAAACTGTAAGGAAGGAATTTTTCACGTTTTATGACTCCCACCCTCTCTCAAACTCAACTCCGTGTACCGACACGGATTCACTCCACTCTGCGTGAGCTCGGACTGCTCGGCGTCGGCGGTGCGACGTATTATTCCCTTGAGATTCTCTGCCGCGGATACTCGCATTGGAGTATGGCTCTCTGCGGCGGCATTTGTCTTGACGGCATCTTTCACCTCAACCGCGCGATGCAAGAAAAGCCGATTCTGCTCCGTGCCACGCTCTGCGGCGGACTGATCACCGCCGTGGAACTTGTATGTGGCTGTCTTGTCAATCTCACTTTTCGTCTGGACGTATGGGATTACTCGCATCTTCCCTTGAATTTTCTGGGACAAATCTGTCTTCCCTTCACCCTTCTCTGGATTGCCCTCTCGCTCCCCGTCTGTGCCGCGCTCTCTCGCCTTGACCGAGGCAAAAAAAAGAAAAAATCGGTGCTCAAAAAATAATACTTGACAATTCCCCCCGAATGTTATATAATAGACCTTGCGAAAAAGAAACATCAAGAAAAACAAGAAAAATTATGGAGGAAATCACAATGTTTGAAAAATTTGCTGACCTGCTCGTAGACGAGCTTCAGATCGACCGCGACGATATTACGATGGATGCTGAGCTTTCCAACGACCTCGGAATCAACTCGATCGAGCTTGCCGACCTCGTAATGCTTTGCGAGGAAAAATTTGACATCGAAATCAACGATGAGGACATCCGCAAGTTCACCACGGTAGGCGACGTTGTTGCTTATCTTGAAACACTCTGAAAAAAGCAAAGAACATAGCGCAGGCGTGAAAAATTCACGCCTGCGTTTATTTTTTTTAAACTTTCCGAAAACCTCTTGACAAAACTCAAGATTATGATATAATGCAAGTGATTTCAAAGGGTTATCCTCGCAAAGGAGAAAGAGTATGAAAGATTTAACGCAAGGAAACATCTACAAAAATTTCTTTCTGTTTTCGATTCCGATCGTTCTGTCCACGCTGCTTTCGTCAGCGTTCAGCATCATCAATACTTCGATTGCGGGGCTCTTTCTCGGTGCAGAAGGTCTTGCCTCCACGAGCGTTACCGCTTCCTATATTATCATTATGAGTTATCTCATTACGGGACAGTCGTACGGACTTTCGGTCTATGCTGCCAATCTCTTCGGAGCAAAGGATTACCAACGCCTCAAGCACGTCTTTTATTCCAACGTATTCCTCGTATTCTGTGTTCTCGTCTGCTTTGCGGGACTTTCGATTTTGTTCTCCACTCCGATTCTTCATTTTCTAAATGTTGACGAGCACATTTTCGACGATGCCTCACGGTACTTTGTGTTCCACTGTATCGCATATACCATTTCAGGAATCAACACAATGTTTATGACCTGCTGTCACTCGATGGGAGAAACGAAATTTCCTCTCGTCGTTTCCTTCCTTTCAGCGTTGCTCAGCGTTCTTGGAAATCTTCTGACGGTCGCCGTGCTCGACCTTGGGGTCATCGGACTCGGAATTTCCGCGATTTTCGCAAATTTCATCACTTTCTTACTGTACTGGTTCCGCCTGCGCGGATTTTTCCGCAAGCTCGGTGTGGGTACGAAAATTCCCAAGCCCTCTTGGCGAGAGATCAAGCCACTCTTTTCCTACAGTTTACCCAATATTCTCCAACAAAGCAGTATGGGAGCTGTCGCTTTTCTGATCGCTCCGCTTCGGAACGGACTCGGCTACTTAATTGTTGCCGGATACTCGATTTCCAATAATATCCATAGCTATATCACACAGTTGTATTATTCAGCATCGAAAACAGCAAGCAACTATATTGCACAGTGCGTCGGCGCCAAAAAATATCACAAAATCAAAAAAGCCGTATCTACTGCGCTCTTACAGGGCTACGTTTTCTTCTTCGTACTCCTCATTCCCGTGTGGATTTTCTCGGAATTCGTCGGTGGACTCTTTATCAACAAGGCTACCGATCCCGTGGTATTCGATTACGTACAGATCTACATTCGCATTTATCTTCCCTTCCTTACTCTGCACGTCTTCTGCGGTATTTTCCATTCTATTCTGCGCGGTATCAAGTCGAACACTCACCTCATTATAGCTTCGCTTGGAGGTTCCATAGTCAACTTAATTGCAACCTACTTTTTGGCTCCGACCTTTGGCATTCACGGTCTGTTTTCCGCGCAGATCATCGGTTGGGCGTTTGAATGTATTTACATCGGCATTCTCTGCATCACAGGTCGCTGGGTTCCCTCTCCGCTTCGTCCCATGGTGTTCAAGCGAAAAAAGAAAGAGATCGAGGCTTCTGAGTGAATAAAAAAGAACGTGCATTAAAAATAATGCACGTTCTTTTTTATTATCGTTTGGCTATTTTCAGATATTCTTCCAGACAAAGTCCTTTTTCATAGATTTCGGTCGCCGCCTCGCGTCCGACGAAGCGATAATGCCACGATTCGTAGCTATATCCCGTAAGATCGACCTTATCCTTATCGTAACGAAGAATAAAGCCGAATTTATGCGCGTTGTCCTTGAGCCAATCAAAGGCTTCGCTCTCTTCAAACTCATTGTTGAGCTCACGCATCTTGCTCGTAATAAAGTCAACACAAAGTCCCGTTTGATGTTCACTCGTTCCGGGGCGCGCCGAATAGGTCAGAACTTCGGCAATCACCTCTTCCTCACTCCAATCGGGGTGTTTTTGTTTCTCTTCCTTACAGTATCTCGCAAAGAGCTCTTCCTGACGGCTGTACGCACGGTACGCACTCGTGACCATAATATCACTCACGCCCGCCGCTTCCATTTCTTTCATCATTGCTTCGAGAGCTTTGGCGGCATCGGCATTCAAGTAAAAAATTCGCTTATTTGCTGTCTTGACCGTAATCTGCTCGAGCATCGGTCGAAAATCGGCACCGAGCGGGTGCTCCTTGTTGGCAAGCAACAGGTTTTCCACCGTGATGCTTTCCAGATAGGGTTCTATATCAATCATATAAGAATATTCGCGTTCAATCACGCCCTCCTCGGGAAGAATGGGAAATTCACCGACGTCAAACAGAAGCACTGCCGCAATCGGCTCGTCCTGTTTATCGACCTCGTCGGTCAGGATACGTCGGAACGAGAGTACGTTTTCTTTGCTGTCCAGACGGAATTCCATTCCGTCGATCACCGTTTCCTTCAAAAACTGGTACGGCACGTAACACGCATCGGCACTCAGAATTGCCTTGGCGGATTTTTCTTTTTCCCCGCGGAATTCGCTCACCGTCATTTCGACGCGTTTTCCGTTGATCCGCGCGTATTCGCTTCCGTGTTCAAAGCGAAGGAAGGTTCCGCTTTTGGCGGTAAACTGCATTTCTTTTGCCGTTCCCGTAACGATCAGATCGGCAAAGGGCGCAAGACTTCTCAGATCGACGTACAGCACGTCGTCGCGCACAAGCTCTTCATATACGACGGTATAGGGCTTCTCTTCCCCCAGCTTAAAGGTAAAATCCGAGGTGTTCGGACGGTTTTGCCACAGAGTGATCAGCCCGAAAAAGCCAAAGCCTATGCCAACGAGCAGGGCTATTGCCACGACAGAAATTGCCGCGGTGACGAGCTTATTCTTTTTGATCAGACGGCGAAAATTCGCCTTGTCCGATTGGTCGTGAGGGGGAAGCTGACTGCGATCCTCGCTTTTTCCCTGCTGCGTGCGAAGCATCTGCAGCTCCTCGTAAGAGAGCGCGTCGATCGGCTCTTCTTCGATGTCGAGCAAGCGTTTTTTCTTTCGTTTCATCGCGCGCTCCTTTCATAATTTCAAAAACTTTCAGGGCTTATTTTCAATAATAATGAAAAAGGGTGAGGTCGGCGAATTGAGAATGTTGATTCTCGTGGCGCAAACCTTATAACGGGACAGCGAGGAAAGATATTCGCAGATCATCTTCCCTTCTGCCTCTCCCTCGGCGTGACCGGGATAGACGGCAACGAGAATAATCGCATCGCGATCCATCAGCTCAATTGCCGCTTCGATTGCGGGAAGCGTCGTTTCGCGCATCGTCGTCACGGTCTTATCACTGCCGGGCAGATATCCGAGATTAAACATTCCCGCCTTAATGGGCGTCTTTACATAGTTTTTCACATTGTGATGGGAATCGTGAATGAGCGTGTAATTTTCGGGGCATCCGACCTCGGCAAGATGCTTTTTCGTTGAAGCAAGTGCCATTTCCTGCACGTCAAACGCGTACACGTGTCCGTGCTCGCCCACCGTCTTTGAGAGAAATTCGGTGTCGTGTCCGTTGCCCATCGTAAAGTCCACGGCAACGTCGCCTTCTCCGAGGTGTGTCAGAATAAAATGCTTTTGTAAATCCAGAAGATCAATCATATCGTATCCTTATTATTTCTTTTTTTCGGGCGGACGATGCAAATCACTCCGCAAAAATCTCATCGCACGCTCAACAGCGTCCTTGGAGTCGTACCACGGTTCTTCGTCATATCGGTAATCGAATTTTTTGCAGAACCAACTGACATCCTCATTCAGCTTTGTCATATAACGGTCGACGATCGTTGCACACGCTTTCTGAAATTCGGGAAATTTCTTTTTTCCGAGATCGTAGGAAGCACACTCCAACAGGCGGCGATAGTGTGGCAAGCAGAAATACGGTTGCGCGTCGAGCTTCTTTTTGAACTCCTCGTCCGAGTCCCATAGAAGTACTGCCGTTTCGATCATGTGTTCAAAATTAAATTCGATCCGTCGACAAACGTAACAGCTCTTCTCCAACGCACCAATCCGCTTCATCGCCTTCTGTCCCGGGGCACCAAAGAGCTTGCCGTCGCGGATTTCATCCGCAAGCTCGTTCAGATGGCTTTCCAGCGTCAGCGCCATGCCAAGTCGGTTTTTTCGCACGAACATCATATCGTAGTGCGTACGGCAAAAGCCTTCTTTATTCGTCTGAATCCGCACGTCGGGTTCCATCATCGACGCACCGAGAATCAGATCGAGCTCGTCGTCTTCCAGCTTATTATACAGCGTACAAAAGGGGCAACCGCACGACGGATCGGCGGCGGACGCCTCAAACGCTTCGTTGACGGGAATGGTATAGATCTGTTCCATTGCAAATCTCCTCAAAAATCTTGAAAATCCCATTGCCAGGGGGGAAAAGATATGGTATAATTATATCATAATTCTCCCTTCTTTTCAAGACTTTTTTGTCGGGAGAACCAAAATTTCTTCCGGAAAGGATCTTTCAAATGAACCCTAAAGACTATACTCTCTGCCGCATTGACGGTGAATATGCGATTTTACGCGATGACGAGAGCGGCGAAGAGCTTTTTATTGCGCTCGCTCTGCTTCCGTTCGGTGTCGACGTGGGAACGAAGCTTCATTACGAAATGATGGAGTATACCGTGCGGCAATGAACATTCAGCTTTCCGATCATTTTACTTACCCGCGTCTGCTCCGCTTCGTCTTCCCCTCGATTATGATGATGATCTTCACCTCGTTCTACGGCGTCGTGGACGGACTTTTCGTTTCCAATTTTGTAGGAAAAACCTCGTTTGCGGCTGTCAATTTGATCATGCCCTTTCTGATGCTCTTCGGCGCACTCGGCTTTATGCTTGGGTCAGGCGGAAGTGCAATTGTGGCAAAGCATCTGGGCGAAGGCGAGCGTGACCGCGCAATTTCGGTCTTCTCCCTGCTCACCTGCGTCACTATTCTTTGCGGAATTCTTCTGACGGTCGTGGGAATGTTCATTCTCCGACCGGTCGCTTCGCTTCTCGGAGCAACGGGCGCGATGCTGGAGGACTGTGTTTCCTACGGACGAATCATTCTGATCGCGCTGTCGGCGTTTATGCTCCAAAATCTCTTTCAGAGCTTTCTGGTGACCGCCGAGCGACCGCAATTCGGTCTGTACGTCACGGTCGCGGCGGGTGTGACGAATATGCTTCTTGATTTTCTCTTTGTCGCCGTCTTCTCGTGGGGAATTGTCGGCGCGGCAACCGCCACAGCGATCAGCCAAGCCGTCGGAGGACTTGTTCCTCTGGTATATTTTCTCCACCCGAAAAACAAAAGTCTGCTTCGTCTGAGAAAACCGACCTTTGACGGACACGCACTTCTTCACACCTGTACCAACGGTTCCTCGGAGCTGATGACCAATCTTTCGCTCTCATTTGCCAATATGCTCTATAATTTTCAACTGATGCGTCTGGTTGGCGAGGACGGCATTGCCGCCTTTGGCGTGGTGATGTACGTCAGCTTCATTTTCATCACGGTATTTATCGGCTATTCGATCGGCTCGGCGCCCATCATCAGCTATCATTACGGTGCGAAAAACTTGTCCGAACTCAAGGGTCTTTTTCGGAAGAGTCTTGTTTTGATGAGTGTGTTCGGCACCTCCATGGTAGTTCTTGCCGTACTGCTTGCCAAACCCTTTTCTTCCTTCTTTGTCGGCTATGACCAAGAATTGTTGGCACTGACGACGCGTGGTTTTCTCCTCTATTCCCTTTCCTACCTCGTGCTTGGCGTCAACATTTTTGCGTCGGCATTCTTTACGGCGCTCAACAACGGCGGCGTTTCTGCACTTCTCTCATTTTTGCGACTGTTTGTCTTTCAAGTCATCACGCTCTTCGTCTTTCCTCTCTTTCTCAATGTGGACGGCGTCTGGCTGAGCATCGTCGGCTCAGAGCTTCTCGCTCTTGGAATGTCGATCTTTTTCTTCCTACAGCAACGGAAAAAATACGGATATTAAACGAAAGAAGCACCGCGACGTGGTCGCTGTGCTTCTTTTTATTCTTCGTCTTCCTCA
>JAZOSZ010000041.1:0-2144 GCA_045657365.1 Eubacteriales bacterium | reverse complement strand
AAAAAAAAAAAAAAAAACAAAGGCGGCGCCGTGCGGGGCGAGGCTCCCGTTCGATTGTTTTATCAGACGTAAGGGTTATAGAAGAGCTTGTATTTCTCGTAGAAATACTTCTCGATTCTGGTTGCGGGAGCCGTTTCCTGCGTTTCTGCATCGGTTACCATTTCGGTGATGGTCGTTTCCTTCGTATAGAGTCTGTCGAGATCATCATAGGTGTAGATCGAGGTGCTACCCAACGTCGTTCCCGTGTACGAGAGAACTTCCTTCGTGATCTGTCCCTTGTCGTTGTAGGTGTAGGTGATCGTATAAGCTCCGATCTCATCGGTGCTCTTTTCGGTCGCTACCAGACCCTTTTGGTTGTAGGTGTAAGTCGTTTCTACTACGGTTGTGCTTTCGCTTTCAACCGTCGTGTCGACTCTCTTAGCAACCAAGCCCTGTGCGTTGTACTCGTAATCTACGGTCGAGAGAAGCTTTCCGTTCTTGTCAGTCCAGACTTCACCGGTCAAACGATTTGCATCGTCGTAGGTCAACGTGTTGATCTTGTCTACACGGGTTCCACCACTGGGGGTTTCGTTGACGTAGAGCAGAAGTCCCGTGGTTTCGTCATAAATATAATGGTGCGAGAGCAACGACTTATTTTTGTCTCTGAAGGTCTTTTCGCTGAGTATTCCGTTTTCATAGGCGTATTTGAGCGTTTGTTGGGTTTGCTCTTTTTCCTGCGTGTTTCTTCTGATATATGACGTGTGGAATCCGTAATCATCGTAAGTATAATAATCACAGAACGTGTAGTCGATATTGTCGTTGTCGTAGAGGTAACCGATGGTGTACTCGTAATGGAATCTTGCCAGATAGTCGGCAACGGGAGTGTTGTTGTCACTGACGTAGTCGGGGATCTTGATCAGCTCGTCATACGCGCCGTCGAAATTGAGCGCCTTCAAATAGGACATTGCCGTTCTGAAAATATTTTCCTTGTCCTTTTCGGTCAGGGGAATATCTTTCTTTTCGTCTGTGTCATCGGCAGGTTGTGTAACGTAGTCTTCTTTATCCGGCACCTTATCGCTACAAGCGACGAGAAGCGAAAGCAGACAGGTAAGGATCAGAACGATCGCTAACATAGAACGGAATTTTTTCATAATTTAAGCCCTCTTCTTTTTACGGAATGATTGATTTATCTATTTTTGATAGTGATAGATAGATTACAACATATAAATTGTAACATATTGCCCTCACAATGTCAAGAGGGTTTTTAAATTTTTCACAAAAGCCTCTCCTTGAAAAAAAGAGAGGCTTTGATCGGTTATTAGTATAATTTGTATTTCAGTCTGAGATTATCGGCGATCATTGCGATGAATTCGCTATTCGTGGGCTTTCCGCGGTTGTTCTGAATGGTGTAGCCGAAGTAGGAATTGAGGGTATCGACGTCGCCTCTGTCCCACGCGACCTCAATGGCGTGGCGAATGGCGCGCTCGACGCGCGAGGTGGTCGTCTGGTATTTCTTTGCCACCGAAGGGTAGAGGATCTTGGTGACACTGTTGATCATATCACTGTCGCGGATCGTCAAAAGAATCGCGGTGCGGAGATACTGATATCCTTTGATATGCGCGGGAACACCGATCTGATGAATGATCCGCGTGACCTGCGTTTCGATATCTTGTCCGTCCGACGGTGCTTTTTCGGGTTCGGGCGTCTCGCCGCTTTGTGCCGCCGAACGGCGTCGGAGCAGAGAATCAATATGTTGGCAAAGACTTTCCATATTATAAGGCTTCAAAAGACAAAGATCGGCACCCGCATTCGTTGCTTCCATAAAAATGCTTTGATTGGATACCATTGATACGATGATAAAGGCGGGACGAGCGTCTTGCCCGAAATGCAGAGATTTGCAGTTCCGAAGAACGCCGATTCCGTCGAGCTTTGAGAGCCAGACGTCAAGAATCGCCACGTCGGGGTGATAGCGTCCGATTTTGATGAGCGCCTCTTCGCCGTTGGTGGCTTCTTCTACGTTTCGGTAACCTGCCCGCCGCAGCTCGTTCGCCAGAGCGCCACGTCCTGCAGGATTTTCGTCGGCAATCAGTATTTTTGCATTGTGTTCCATTCTGTCCTCCAATTTTTTCTTTCGTTTTTGATATTTTTTGATATTAGAAATGCTT
>JAZOSZ010000040.1:0-2295 GCA_045657365.1 Eubacteriales bacterium | reverse complement strand
CGATATGGGCTGTCTCGTTTGCGGCGGCAAGGGCTGCAGCGTTTGTAAGCACGTCGGTTGGATCGAGATTATGCCCGGCGGAACGCCTCACCCCAACGTCCTCCGCGTGGCAGGACTTGACCCCGACGAGTACACGGGATTCTACGTCAACATCGGTCTGGACCGACTCGTTATGATGCGCTACGGCGTGGACGACGTCCGTCTGTTCCATAGCACCGATCTTCGCTTCCTCAAGCAATTCCATTAAGGAGGACACAAGCAATGAAATTATCTCTTAATTGGATCAAAGATTACGTAAAGCTTCCCGACGATATGGATCTTTCGCGCCTGGCGTACGACCTGACGATGTCAACCGTCGAGGTCGAGGGCGCCGAAAACCTCGCCGAGCGCTTTGATAAAATTGTCGTAGGTGAAATCCGTGAGGTTCTTCCTCACCCTGCGGCAGATAAGCTCCGCATTTGCAAGGTAGACGTTGGCATGGACGAGATCAAGGATATCGTCTGCGGCGGCTCGAACCTTGAGGTCGGAATGAAGGTCGTCGTTGCTTGCCCCGGCGCCATGGTGCGCTGGCACGGCGAGGGCGAGCCGGTTGAGATCAAGAACGCAAAGTTGCGCGGCGTCGCAAGCTTCGGTATGATCTGCGCGTCGGTCGAAGTCGGTCTTGCCGATCTCTTCCCTGCCGATGATCACGAAATTATGGATCTCTCTGCCTTCGACGCACCCGCAGGAACGAATCTTGCCGATGCGCTCGATCTGAACGATATCATTCTCGAGATCGATAACAAGTCGATGACCAACCGCCCCGACCTCTGGGGTCACTACGGCATCGCACGCGAGCTGGCGGCGCTCTACGATCTGCCGCTCGTCGAATTTACCCCCTACGTTCCCGAAACGGCCAACACCTACGACGTCCGCATCAAGGACACCGAGCGTTGCCCCCGTTATATCGGTGCGAAGATCGAAGGACTTGGTGTCAAACCCTCTCCCTTCACGATGCAGAGCCGTATCTGGCGAGTCGGTATGCGTCCGATCAACGCGCTCGTTGACGTGACCAACTACGTCATGCTCGCCACGGGACAACCCACGCACGTCTTCGATTCCAACCATATCATCGATCATATCGAGGTCAGACGCGCCGAGGAAGGTGAAAAGCTTCAGCTCCTCAACGACAAGAACCTTGCCCTCTCGACCGATGACCTTGTCATCGCCGACGCCGAGGGTGCCGTAGCACTTGCCGGCGTGATGGGCGGCGCGAAGGATTCGGTACTCCCCGAAACCGACAGCGTTATTCTTGAGGTTGCGAACTTTGAGTCGCGCGGCGTTCGCCGTACGGCACTCCGCTACGATAACCGTACCGAGGCGTCCTCGCGTTATGAAAAGGCAGTCGATCCCGAGCGTTGCGATCAGGCACTCTCGCTCGCAATGCAGCTCTTCTCGGAGCTTTACCCCGAAATGAAGGTCACGGCGTTCCGCGATGAATATCCCACGAAGCTCGTGCGCAAGGAGATCGACGTCGAGTTTGAATGGCTCGACCGCCGACTCGGCAAGAGAATTCCGCAGGAAATCGTGGCAAAGAAGCTCGGAACGATGGGCTACGACGTCACCTTTACCGAAACGGGAATGCACATCGTCGTCCCCACTTGGCGCTCAACGGGCGACGTTTCAATCAAGGCAGACATTATGGAAGAGGTAGCGAGAATGTACGGCTACGAGAATTTCGAGGCAACGACGATCACGACCTCGTTCGACGGAGCAATCAACCAGCTCGGCGTAGATCTCGTCCGTAAAATTAAGGAATACCTCGCCTTCCGTTGCAATATGCAGGAGATCTTCACCTATCCTTGGATGAGTGAGGAATTCGTCAACGCGCTTCTGCCGAATACCGACGGAGTTCTGGCACTCGCAACGCCCCCCTCTCCCACCGAAAAATACGTTCGTTCGTCCCTGTTGCCCAATATCTGCAAGGCGATCGCAAAGAACGAAAGAAACTTCGCAGAATTTGATATCTTCGAGGAAGCACAGATCTTCTACGACGGAGATTACACCGAAAATTATGCAGGCGAAAAGCTTCCCGCACAGAAGAAACACCTCGGTTGCGCCTTTGTCGGATCGTCCGATCAGGTCACGGCTCTCTTCCGCAACGCAAAGGGCGTCATCGCTGCGATGCCGCGCTACACGCACATGGAAGGATTTACCTTTGAGAAGCGCGAGAAGCCCTATTGGGCAGACGAAACGGTCTGGCTGAATATCTGCCTTGACGGCAAGAAGATCGGTGACCTTGCCCTGCTTTCGAAG
>JAZOSZ010000039.1:0-9228 GCA_045657365.1 Eubacteriales bacterium | reverse complement strand
AGCGTTCTTCAGTACAACGTCAGCGTCGCGGGGAATCGTAATCGTCCAGGTCGAATCAACTTCGATCTGATTTGTCGTCGGCTTTTTTGCGGGATCGCGACGGTTCGGGGTGTGAACGATCGCCATGCGCTGACGGAATTGGTAGTTCAGTTCCTTCTTCATAAATGTCCTCCAAACAAAAATAAAATTCTGGAAATATCCATTGTTTGTTCGAGGTTATTTTATCATAGTTTGTAGGGTTTGTCAATCGTTTTTGGACTTTTCTTTCTTTTCGGCACTTTGACGAAACACGACTTACTTTTTTGAATAAATAAAGTTAAAAATAGTACAAAAAAGAGAAAAAGACCGCAGAAAAACTGCGGTCAAATCATAAAAGAAAAATGTTTTAAGATAACGTTCCGATGTTTTGAATCGGAACGTGATGCTTTTCGGCATATCGCATTGCTTGATACGCACCGCCCGACGGTGTATCCACAAAAGAAACCAGAAGATCGGCGTGATCGATCATAAATTCGTTGCGCTTGGTAATTGCCGCGCGGTAATGCACTTTGGGCGCGTTGGGATAACAGATTTCATCGTAATAGGTTTCATAATAGGCTTCATCTTTAACGTGATACGGAAGAACAAGAATCAGGGTGCTGTTTTGTCGATCGGTCGATTTTTGTATCCGTTTGATCACCGAGGCGACAAGCAGATCAAATTCTCCATTCCGCCCAAGGTAAAATTCTACGAAATCGTGCATTAAGATCGCATTCTTGGCAATCTTCTCGATTTCTTCTTCAAGTCGCCACACGTCGTAGACCTCGCGGTGTCCCACAAATGCGATTCGATAAACCTCGTGCCCGAATTCCATACGCCACCTCATTCCATAAAAATAAAAAGTGCGCCAACCGAAGTCAGCGCACAAAAACGCAAATTCCGGTCGTCGCCAAACAAACCAATACAAGATAATTATGCATAGAGCAATAATCCTTCCAGTTGGAATTTGCATTTTATCAAATTCATTGGAAAGATTATTTGCAAAAAAAGCATAGTTATCCTATGATGCATAATTTTTGTGTTTTGTTTGTTTGGCAATTTTTATTATACTCTAAGTTCAACAAAAAATCAAGGGGTTTTCCAAAAAACATATTGATTAAAAAAGACCGCAGAATTTCTGCGGTCTTTTTGGAAGAAGTTATTTTTCGTAATACGAGGGGAGTTCCTTTTCGATGACGTCGCGCAACAGTGCGAGCTTCCATTCGATATGTTCGCGGTCACTCATATATTCCATCGAGGGCTCGTAGCCGAGCATCGAATCGAATTCGACGAGAGGAATACAGTTTTTCGCGTTGATCTCCTCGCGACGGCAGATCTCGATCATTTCGTCTACCATACGGTTGCGCTCCTCACCGTGTGTTTCAAGAAGTTGTTGCTTGCGCTTCACGAATTCCTTGACGCCTACCGTCGTTCGTGCCGTATTGGCAATAAAGCGACCAAGTGCGACGATGCGCTCGGCATTTTCGCGTTTGCGCTCGGGCAGGGTGGGAAGAATTTCTTCCAGAATCGCAACGCCGCGGTCGTAGTGCTCAACTACTTTGCGGAAGCTTTCAAGCTCAATGTCGAATTTCGTCCAGCTCGAGAGCTTGGCAGGGCGCGTTTTATAGTTCGGTTCAACGATGGTGTTGCCGCCAAAGTGTGCATAGAAGGGCGAGGGGATTTTAATATCGGCATTCTCAAAAAGAATGTAGGGATACGCAGGTCCCATACGGAAGGGGCCGTTCTGGTCGGAGTTGGTCGAGATCAGATGCGTGATACCTTCGCTCCATTCATGGTAGGCTTCACAAACACGGTCGGCAGCTTCCGCCGTAAAGTCACGGGCAGCCAGACGGTGAAGCACACGGTCAAGATCGACGTTCGGCGAATAGAACGCCCACTTGGCAAGGTCGGAAATAAACGAGGGGGTAAAGCCGTAGTGATGACCGTCCATCGTACCCGAGAGAGCGTAGTCTTTATTTGCCTTCAGCATTCCTTCATAGCGACGCATCCACTGATAGGGAGCGGGAACGTAGGGAATGACACCGATATCCCACGTGCGTCCTGCGGTATTGGTCATCGAGTAGAGCTTCAGACCGCTATCTCTGGCAAAGATTGCCTCGGTCGAGAAATACATTCCGGGGCCTTCAAAGAAGAGGGTATAGTCGGTCGTAAAATGAAGTGTTCCGCCGCGCTCCAGATAAGTACACATTTCATAGGTTGCCTGCAGAGTAATATCCTTCGGGAGTGCTCCTACGAGCTGTTGGCGGAAGTTTGCCCAAACCTTGCCCCAGTTATAGGTCCAGAAGACGATGTCTGCGTCGGGACGGCGACGGTAGATGATCTTTTTGACAAGATTCAGCCATTGGGGATAGTCGGTGCAGGGCCACCAACCGGGAGAAATTCCCGAAACGAGAGGCTTGCCGTCGGGACCGCGATTTTCTTTGCGGATCATTCCCGTCGTGTGACGGTCTTTGCTGGGAAATTCGCAGGATTCGCCGACGAAGATGATTCCTTTGAAATGGGGGCAACGGTCAAAGAGGCGACCGTAAAGATTTTCATAGAATTCCTCGGCGTCGGGATCGTCGGGGTGGCGGCGATTGACCAGATAGCTGTAGGCATATACGTCAAGTCCCCACGCGGCGGCACGGGTGCAAAGATCGTTGAAATCCTGATAGCCGTGCGGAGTCATATCGACTTCCTTGACGAAAATGAGCAGAGCGCTGATGCCTGCGTGCGCTACGTGACGCAGATATTCCTCGGGGAACATATCAAGACCGTAGCCCGAATGTACCATACGCGGATTGAAGATCGAGGTGCGGACCGATTCCTGCTTGTCGAGAACGGGAGCTTCATCGAGATTCATCAGATCCTCGATAAAGTAACCTGCCTGAGCGGCAAATCGGCTGTTTTGACCGCAGAGCGTGACCGTACTGTCGGTCACAGTCAGACGGTAAGAATATTCGGGAAGCGTGTCGTCGATCGCATAAACGATTCGGTTGCCCACAGCCTCGTCCTCATACATCACGCGAACCGAAATTCCCATGGAAGCCGAGAAATAATCCTCAAGATCGCGGCAGGCATTGCGCAATACAACGTCGGCGTCGCGAGGAATCGTAATTGTCCAGGACGAATCAAATTCAATCTGGTTTTCCGTCGGTTTCTTTGCGGGATCGCGGCGATTCGGACGGTGAACGATGGAAAGTCGTTGACGAAATTGATAGTTTAATTCTTTCATAAGTATCTCCCATACTCATTGCGTTCTTTGAGGTCATTGTAGCATAGAATTTTTGTGTTGTCAATGGTGAGTTGAGTGATAGAAGGTATCACTCTGGAATTGTAATCAGGTAATGTTATTTCACAACGTCCGCAAGGATAGCGGTAAGATGCTCGGCGACTGTTTTGTGTCCGTCGCGCAGGGGGTGAAGCGGTTCGGGTGCGATCCAACCGTTTGAGTCGATGAAGAAAATATCGTCTCCATTCTTTTCGTTGTACTTGGCAATGAATTCGCCCAGCGCCTCGTGATGTGCGCCGCAGAACGCGGAAAGTGAGATGATCTTCGCGTTCGGATTGAGCTTGCGAACAGCATCGAGAAGCTCGCCGTATGCCGCTACGTAGTCCGCCGCCTCTTTTCTGCGATCGTTTGCTCCGTGGTTGATCAGTACGAAATCGGGCTCGGGGCGAGAGATCGGAGAGCTTTCAAAATTGTAAGGATATGCCAAGGGGGCAGGGGGAACCTGTCCGTTTCCGCCACGCAGAACACCGACCGCACCGTAGCCCATAATGATCGGACGGAGATTCAGCGCTTCGGACGTCAGCCACGCATAGGTCGCACAAGCATCGTCCTGATAGACGCGGTTGTAGCTTTCGGCAGGAAACAGGTTTTCGCTTTCTCCCGCAAAATCGACGTCGATCAGAACGCCTTCGGTGATGGAATCTCCGACGAATTCGATGGTTTTTCGGGGGTCAGCGGGAAGAGCTACGGGCGTTTCGGTATCAATACCGACAAAAGAGATCTTGTTTTGCAGAGGAGCGCACCAACGGCGGTGTACCTCGGTGGAACTTTTGAAAATGATACGGCAGACGTGAACACCGTCCGTGGGAGCTATAATGCGTAAGTAACGGTCGATCACACTTTCGGTACGCGCTCCGCCGTCGACTTCCACCCAAAGATGCAGACGGGGATCGGCATTGTTGCCCTCAATATCGAAAATAGCAAGTGCCATCGTTCCCGAAAAGGAAAATTCAAGATAAGAGCCGGGATTGGTCGTTTGGGCATAGCGGGGGTCGGTGACGTCCCAACGTCCCGTTAAACGGATGGCTTTGTGTGTATAGGAAATTCTCATAATCTTCTCCTTGGCTTGAAATATATGTTTATTGTATCATAAAAAACTCGATTTGTCAAAGAAAAAAACGAATTTCGGTTGACAGAAAAAAATAAAAATGATACAATAAAAAAGATAAAGCAAAAAAGGAGTTATGATATGTCGGAACGCAGAGAAGAGGTTCGGATTCGGATAAAATCGGCTCGCTACGAGGTAGAAGCATCGCTCTTTTCGGACGAGAGTGAGGAGAGCTTCCGTCGGGTGGGAGAGGGACAGCGTCCTGAGCCCGAGGTGATTGAGATTCATTCCGTGGGTCAGTATGAAGAAAAGGACGGACGCGTGGAGCTTTCGTACGACGAAACTGAGGTTACGGGAATGGAAGGCTCGCGGACGGCGGTATCCTTCTCCAAGGAAACGGACGGAATCGTCAGTATGATTCGCGAGGGGGCAGTGTCCACGGTGCTTGTCTTTGAGGCAGGCAAGCGTCATCATTGCGTATATAATACGCCGATCATGCCTTTTGAGGTGTGTGTCCATACGCTCAAGGTAGAAAATCGACTTTCCGAGGAAGGAAGCTTGGATCTTGATTATATTGTTGAAATTCGCGGTGCGCAAGCCGAGAGAACAAAATTCCAAATGGAAATTCTGAAATAATCAGGAAAATCTTGCGACGGATCGTTGTTTTTTGCCAAATCGTCTTGACAAGTAAAACAATGCGTGGTATAATAAACCAACCAATAAAATATCAAAGCAGAGATTTGGAGATGCACAAAAAATAACGAAAGCGACTTTCGTTTTTTTGCGTGCGTCTTTTTCTTTGTTTTAATGAATTTGAAGGAGAAATAACGATGTTGAAACTTTATGATCTTTCGGTGGAATACCAAAAGAAATGCGATCTCGTTCCCGTCAGGGGGGCGCGGTTTGGCTGGAAGCTTCGTTCGGATAAGAACGACACCTACCAGAAAAGCTATTGCGTAACGATTGTCTCGCAAGGAAAAGAAATCTTTTCCTCGGGCACGGTAGAGAGTGCCGAGAGCTTTCATCTGATCTTTGACGAACTTATCCTTCCGTACGGTGCTGAATGTGAGCTTCTCGTTTGCGTGACCGATACGCACGGGGAGTCGGCAGAAGCTACGATGAGCTTTTCGACCGAGGTTGATCCCGCGATCTGGGAGAATGCCGCATGGATTCGTCCTACTCAGTATATCGACGGCGCCAGCCCCTATCTTCGCACGAAATTTACGGCAAAGAAAGTCGCAAAGGCAATGCTGTACGCCAGCGGTCTCGGCTATGCGTACTATTATATCAACGGTAAAAATATTACCGATGCGCTGATCGATCCCCCGCAGACGAACTACCGAGAGCTTGTCTTCTACCGTAGCTTTGACGTGACAAGCTTCCTTTGCGAGGGCGGAAATGCGCTCACCGCACAGCTCGGTCAGGGCTTTTACGCACAGAACCGCGCGTGGACAAAATATAATCCTCGCTACGGTCAGGAATGTCTGATCGTAGCACTTGTGCTGACCTATGAGGACGGAACGAGTGAGACGATTACTACAAATACCGAAAATTGGACGGCAAAGTATAGCCCGATCATTATCAATAACGTCTACGGCGGCGAGGTTTACGACGCACGTTTTGAAACCGAGGATTTTGCGCTTTATGAGGGAGATGATTTCGGTTGGGGACGCGTCATCGTCGACGATACGCCCAAGGGCGAGCTGAAGCCGACCAATATGCCCCCCATCCGTATTATTCGCGAAATTCCCGCAAAGTCGATCAAACCTGCCAACGGTATCAAAGACGGCACTTGGATCGTCGATATCGGGGAGAATATGGCAGGTATTGCCGAGTTCAAATTCCCCAAAGCACCCGCAGGCACGCCCTTCGTGCTTCGCTATGCCGAAACGGTCGACGAGCTCGGAAAGAACGACTACCGCTCGGCAGGCACTTACGCAAATCAGCTGCTTCAGCAGGATATTTATATTGCCAAGGGAACGGGCGAGGTCGAGACGTTCCGCCCCAAGTTCACCTACCACGGCTTCCGCTACGTCGAGATCACGGGCATCAACGACCTGACGAAGGGCTACGGAAAGATCCCGAGCCACGAGATCGTCACGGCGTACGCGATGTCGACTGACTTTGAAATGACGGCAGACTTCCGTACCTCGCACGCCGACTTGCAGAAATTCTGGCACGTGATTGATAACACCTTCCGCTCGAACTATCACGGCGTTCCTACCGACTGTCCCACGCGTGAGCGTTGCGGTTGGATGGGCGACGCACAGTTTAACTGTAACGTCGGACTTGTGAACTACGACACGGCAACCTGCTACGAAAAATACTATACCGATATCATCACCTCGAAGCTCCACAACGGCTTCGTGACGAATATCGCGCCCGGTATGAGAACCAACTATCACTGTTATCCCGACTACGGCGCATCCCTGGTTGTCATTCCGTACTATCTGTTCAAATACTACGGAGATATCACCCCCGCAAAGACCTACCTGCCGCACCTCAAGGAGTGGATCGAGGAATGCATCGGACGATCGAAGGATCTGATCCTCGACGAGGGACTCGGTGACTGGGATCCCCCCGTACCCGAGGGTAGCCCCCGCCGTATGCCTCCGAAGCACTCGGCAACCTTCACCTTCTTTGAGGTCACGAGAATGCTCTCCGAGCTCTGCGAGGCACTTGGTGACGAAAATGCGAAGAAATACGCCGCACTTGCCGCTGATATCAAGAAGGCAATTCTTGCCAACTTCTATGACGCAGAGAACCACACCTATGGATATTGGGCATCGAATGGCGGCGCACTCCACCTCGGACTCTATCCCGACGGAGAAAAGGAACTGCTTCTCAAGAGCACCGTGGAACAGATCAAGGACGATAAGTACGAGATGTGTACGGGTCTTTACGGAAACAAATATCTGCCTTGGGCTCTCTTTGAGAATGACGAAACCGATACGTTTTTGAAGTATGTCTTCAACCGCAACGCGGCAAGCATCGGAACGATCTTTGATCTCGGTGCGACGACGATCTGGGAAGAAATCGATCAGGGTGCGCACAACAGCTTCGAGACCTACGTGCTTTCCTATAACCACGTCATGCACGGCAACTTCGCATTTGCGATCTGTGAGAGCCTTGCGGGTATGACCCCCACGAAGGCAGGCTTCTCGGAATTTGCTTTCCGTCCCTCGAAAACCGAGGAGATTGGGGATTTCAACGCATCGCTCGAAACGGTTTCGGGTAAGATCGAGGTCGCATACGACGGCAAGAGCTACACGCTGACCGTACCCGCCAATACCACCTGTACGCTTCCTGACGGACGTAAGGTTGGTTCGGGTGTTTATCACCTTTAATTAATCATCAAAAGAAAAAAGCTTCTGTGGAAATCCACAGAAGCTTTTTTGTTATGCGAAATATTCGAGTGCCTTGCGGTAGCCCTCAAAGCCGAGCCCGCAAATCGTTTTCTTTGCGACCATCGAAACGTACGAAAACTTTCGGAATTCTTCCCGCTCGTTGATATCGGAAAGATGTACCTCGACCGTGGGAATGCCAACCGCCTTCAGCGCGTCAAGAATGGCAACGCTTGTGTGCGTGTAGGCGGCAGGGTTGATGACGATGCCGTCAAAAACACCGTATGCCGATTGAATGACGTCGACGATCTCCCCCTCGTGATTCGATTGAAAGAGCGTAACGGTATGGCCAAGCTCGGTTGCCGAGGCTCGGATATACTCCTCTAATGCGTGGAAATCCTGCTTGCCGTAAATGTCGGGCTCGCGAATTCCAAGCATATTGAGATTCGGGCCGTTGATGACTAAAAGCTTCATAATCTTACCATTCCTTTCCTTGATAAAAATCGGAAATTGCCAAAAGCATCGCATTTGCCGTTTGTTCGGGGATCTCGGTGCTGTCTACGGTCAGATCGGCAAAGCGCTCGTAAAACGATTTTCGTGCAAGATAAAGCGCTTCGGGAGATGTCTTTTGCGAAAGGGGACGACCGCTTGCCGTCAGCTTCGAGATCTCTCGGCGCAGATAAACGATGACTCCGTTCTGATGCAGAGGACGGTAATTGACTTCTCTCGTTACCACACCGCCGCCGCACGCAATGACCGTACCGCTATGTTTTCCAAGCGCTACAGTCACCTCGTGTTCCAGTTCACGAAAACGATCTTCACCAAGCGTTTGGATTGCCTCGGCAGGAGTGATTTTGTGCATCGCTAAAAATTCGTCGTCTGCGTCGTAGAAGGGACGCCCAAGCTCTTGGGCAAGGAGTCTTCCCACCGTGCTTTTTCCGCAAGAGGGCATACCGACGAGAATAATATTTTGCGTCGAAGTCAAGAGCTCTTGGAAAAGTCCTTCCAATGCGTCTTCTTCGGCAACTTCCCCTGTGAAATATTCAAATGCCTTCACGGCTTGTGCGATGAGCATCCAAAGTCCGCTCATCGCAGGAATTCCGCGCTCCTCGGCATCTAACATCAGCGCCGTTTTCGCGGGATTGTAGATGACGTCGAGTACCCCCTCACAATGGGGAAAGAGAGAAAGATCCAACGGAGAAGCACCGTTCTTCGGATACATTCCCACGGGCGTTGTATTGACGATAATCTCGGCGTCGGCGTGACGCGAAAGATTTTCGTAATTATTTTCGAGTGAGCGTCCTACTACAATCAGTTCGCGTACGCCGCGGTCGCGGAGTACGGCTTGCACCGTGCTCGAAGCACCGCCACTGCCGAGAACAAGTGCTTTTTTTTCGCGTACCTCAATTTTTGAGGCAGAGAGCATCGAATCAAACCCGAAATAGTCGGTGTTGTAGCCGTCTAACGTACCGTCGGAACGGCGTACCACCGTGTTCACCGCGCCGATCGCTTCGGCTTCGGGGGAG
>JAZOSZ010000038.1:0-2756 GCA_045657365.1 Eubacteriales bacterium | reverse complement strand
AGCTTGCCGAGCGCTATGCGGCATCGGGGGCAGAACGGCTGATTCTTCTGGGCGACCTTCTCTACCACGGTCCTCGCAACGACCTGCCCGCAGGCTACGCGCCGAAGAAGGTGATCGCGCTTCTCAATGAAATGAAAAACGAGCTTCTGTGCGTGCGGGGAAATTGCGATACCGAGGTCGATCAGATGGTGCTCGAATTTCCGATCCTTGCCGACTACGCCTATCTGTCGGTCGACGGTCTTTCGATCTTTGCGACCCACGGACATACGCACAATCTGAAAAATCTCCCCGCGCTCAAGGCGGGAGAAATTCTGCTTCACGGACACACCCACGTTCCCGCAGCAGAAAAATTCGGAAACGGGAATCTCTATCTCAACCCCGGCTCGACCTCGATTCCGAAGGAAAATTCCCCGAAAAGCTATCTGACGTACGAAAACGGTGTATTCACCTTCTGCGACCTTTTCGGCGGAGAATACCGTACGTACGAGCTGTAATTCCAAAATGACTCTACCGACGGTTGAGTTCTCCCCACTCAACCGTCGGTGTGTTGATTTTGTGCGATTTTTTCGTTATACTGGAAACGAAAGGAGAAACAAAAGTGGATCAAGTAAAAATCGGAAAATTGATTGCCGAGTGCAGAAAAAAGAAAAAATTGACGCAGCTGCAGTTGGCAGAAAAATTGAATCTCACCGATCGGGCAATTTCAAAATGGGAAACGGGAAAATCGATGCCCGACTCATCTGTGATGCTTGAACTGTGTGACATTCTCGGAATCAGCGTCAATGATTTACTCAGTGGGGAGATTGTTATGATGGATCATTACAACAAAGAATTGGAAAAGAATCTGCTTGACGTGATCAAGCAAAAGGAAGAAACGGACAGAAGACTTTTGGTCATTGAGATCGTTTTGGGAATCGTATGTCTCATTCCGTTGCTGGGGGCTATTATCATCGCGTCGGTGATGCCGATGGAAGAATGGCTCCAGGCTGTGATTGTGCTTACGGGACTTGTTCCGCTGTTGGTTGCTACGCCGTTTGCTTTAAAAATCGAGCAAAGGGCAGGATACTATATGTGTAAGCACTGCTCTCACAAATACGTTCCGAGCTACGGCAGTGTTTTTATGGCAATGCACGCGGGCAGAACGAGATATATGAGATGCCCCAAGTGCCACAAAAGATCGTGGCAGAAAAAAGTCATTCAGAAAGACTGAAAACACCCCGACAGACCGTGTCTGTCGGGGTGTTTTTTTATGCTCTGTATTTTTTTAAGAATTCTGCGCTCATTCGCAGGCTCTCAAAGGGTGTTTTCGTAAAGTTGTTGTCCTGCTCGACCACGTAATACTTTACGCCGATCTTTTCTGCCGTGTCCATCACCTTGTCCCAAGCCACCGAGCCTTGTCCGACTTCGCAGATTTTGTGCTCGTACTTTTTCGGCTCAACTTCGGCAAGATAGGTGTCTTTGAGGTGAAGAATATCAAGTCTTCCCGCCAGACGCTCCATCCAATCGACGACCTCTCCGCCACCCGCCGTGATCCAGCAGGTGTCCAGTACGAACGAGGTCGTTGCTGGATCGAATTCTTCACAGAAGAGGTCCATAATCGTCTTCGTTCCGTCGATGCGGAGAAATTCAAAATTGTGGTGATGATAGGTCAGCTTCATTCCGTGCTTGGCATAAAATTGCGCGGCACGGTTAAAGTCAGCGATAAATTCCTTCAGCGTCGCAAGGTCACGGCGAGCATCGGACGGCATACTGCCGATACCGATATTGGTCGTTCCCCAAGCCTTGTGAAGCTCAAGCATCTTTTCCTGCTCGTCCTTGACCTTGCGAAAGGAAACGTGTGTACCTACTACCGAAAGACCGTTCTTTTTCAGAAGCTCTCCGAAGAGCCGCTCGTCAAATTCCGTCCCCGCCGTCTGTACCTCGGTGTAACCGAGATCGCGGAGCTTTTGGAAGGTCAGGTCGGCAAATTCGGGATCTTTGAGATAGTCGCGGACGGTGTAAAGCTGAAGTCCAAGATTTTTTATCATAGGAAGTTCTCCCTCTTACTTGATCTGTGTACCCGTGGGAACGGCGTCGTCGACGAAGATGACCTTACAGCCGCACGCATTGTTCGTGCCTGCGAGGAGCATACCCTGCGAGGTAACGTTGCAGATTCGGTTGGGCTTGAGGTTGGCAACGACGATGATCTTCTTGCCAACGAGCGCTTCGGGCGAGTATTCTTCCTTGATCGAGGACATAATGACTCTCTCGCCAATACCGTCGTCGAGCGTCAGCTTCAGGCAGGAGTGCGACTTGCGTACGCCCTCAGCCTTGAGGATCTTGCAAACGCGAAGATCGATCTTTGCAAAGTCGTCGATCGTAACCTGCTCCTTGACGGGCGCAACGGGATCGGGCTCGCGGTTCTCTTCGACCGCCTTGGGCGCTTCACAGCAAACCTCCTCGGCAGGCGCGTTTGCCGCCTTTTCTTCGTCGGTCTCGGGATACGAGAAATCGAGAAGTCCAACGTAACGCTCGGGATCGATCGCAAAGAGGAAGAGATACAGACGAGGACCTCTTTCCTTGTCGATGAGGAGCTTATATACGTTTTTAAAGAAGGTTCCCTGAATGCCCTTCAGCTCCTTGTCGCTCATCTCGGTACCGTAGATCTGCTTCGGGATCGCGTAAAGCTCAGCGTTCAGATCGTCAAGCGTGTAGCCGCCCTTTGCGATGTAAGCCTGAAGAAGCTCGATCGCCTTCTTCTCCTCGTCGGAGAGGGT
>JAZOSZ010000037.1:0-5437 GCA_045657365.1 Eubacteriales bacterium | reverse complement strand
CAGATACGATGCCGTACATATTCATTTCATCCGGCTGTGCTGCCCGCTTCATCAGTTCCGGAGGACAACCTGCGCCTGCCATAATGCCGGTGCGCATGTGGGTAAAGTCCGTTTTCCGGTAATCAGGATGGTTGAACATAGCAATAAACATTGTAGGCACACCGTTAAAGCAGGTGATCTTTTCCTGATTGATGCACGCAAGCGACGATTTGGCGGAGAAATAGGGCATCGGGCACATCGTGGTGCCGTGCGTCATCGACGAAGTCATCGAAAGCGTCATACCGAAGCAGTGGAACATCGGAACCTGAATCATCATTCTGTCTGCCGTGGAAAGTCCCATACGGTCGCCGATACACTTTCCGTTATTAACGACGTTATAGTGCGTCAGCATTACCCCCTTCGGGAAGCCCGTTGTACCCGAGGTATATTGCATATTGCAGACGTCACTCGGCTTGACGGCGGCAGCCATTCTGGCAACCTGCTCACGGCTGACAAGCTTATAACGAGCCATTGCTTCGTCAAAGGTGAGCGAACCTTCCTGCTTGAAGCCAACGGTGATGACGTTGCGAAGGAAGGGAAGCTTTTTGGCGTGGAGCGGTTCGCCGGCACGCGTGTTTTTCAGCTCGGGACAGAGAGTGTTGATGATTTCCTTGTAGTTCGAGTCAAGACAGCTCTCAATCATTACGAGGGTATGCGTGTCGGATTGGCGGAGCAGATATTCCGCCTCGTGGATTTTATACGCCGTATTGACGGTCACGAGTACCGCACCGATCTTGGTAGTCGCCCAGAAGGTGATATACCAAGCAGGAAGGTTCGTTGCCCATACAGCAACCTTTGAGCCTGCCTTGACACCCAAAGAAACAAGGGCTCTGGCAAAACGGTCTACGTCCTCGCGGAACTGCGAGTAGGTGCGCGTATAATCAAGTGTCGTATACTTAAAGCAATATTGATCGGGAAATTCGTCCGCGACTCTGTCAAGAACTTCGGAGAAAGTCAGATCAATGAGCTCATCCTTCTTCCAGACGTACTGACCCGTACCGTCGTGGTTAAAGTAAAGGCTCTTTTTCATATCTCTTGTCGAATGAAAATGCGACATATAGTTGACGAAATGCGGGAAGATGATTTCAGGATCCTGAAGATCGTCGAGCCATTCAGGCTTCCATTCGAGAGAGATAAAGGCATCGTAGTTGACCGAGGAGAGCGCGCGCATTACGTCTTCGATTGGCATGGTTCCTTCACCGATCAACTGATAGCTGCCATCGTCATCCGAGTCGCGCATGTGAACGTGAGCCACGTAGGCACCGAGATTCTTGATTGTCTGATCTCCCGACTCTGCGTGATCCCGATAAGGGTGATGAACGTCCCAAAGCGCCGCGAGATGATCACTGGCAAAGCGGTCGAGCATGGCACGAAGTCTTGCAGTATCTGCATAAATTCCGCTGGTTTTGATCAGAATACTGACGTTTTTCTGCTCAGCGATCGGCAAAAGCTCGGTGATAGCGGAATATACCGCATCCTCGTTCTCGTGCAGAGCACAGACCACAACGTAAGGAACTCTTGCGTTGTTTGCAATCTCAAGCAGATTTTTCACCGTGGCAACTGCGTTCTGATCGGACGAAATATCCAAAGACGTGTCGAAGCAGGGAATGGAAAGTCCTTTTTCTCTGAGCTTGCGCACGGTGGCGGCGGTGTTGTATTTGTGGAAAGGGCCGCTTTTTTCCATCAACGGATTGAATTTGGTCAGATTATAGACCTCAACGCCCGAAAAACCCATATCCAGGGCAACGTCGAGCATCTCGTCAAAGGAAAGATTCGGCCATCCTCGGGTAGAAAAGGAAAGTTTCATTCGATTTCCTCCTCATAAACGATTTTATTCAGCGCGCTCAGATAAGCCTGAATTCCTGCGCCCACGATATCGGTAGAGATACCTCTGCCCGAATATACCTTGTCTCCTGCACGAAGCTTGACAACGGTTTGTCCCATTGCTTCGCGACCTTCGGTGACTGCCTGAAGCTGAAAATCGTCTAATTCATAGTGACAGCCCGTAATCTTTTCGATTGCCTGAAACGCGGCGTCGATTGAGCCATCACCGATGTAAACGCCTTCTACGGTGGTGTCGTTTTTGAGAAGCTTGATGTGAGCCGTGGCGGAAATCGTATTTCCCGACGTGATGACGTAGGTGTCGAGCTTGTAGGTCGGAGGAACCTGCATCGCGGAAGATGCAACGATCGCGTCCAGCTCCTTGAAGGTCACTTTTTCCTTCTTGTCGGCAATCTGTCTGAATGCCGCATAAACCTTCTTCGTGTCTTCGTCGGAAAGATCGTATCCGAGTCTGACCGTCGCGGCGGTAACGGCTTCTTCCGTGTCGTGTGCAGTCAGGAAAATACCGTCGTCTTCGTCGGAATTTTCGACGCCGACTTGTGCTTTTCCTGTGTGGCAGAGCCAGTCGATCTGCGCGATGATACGACTCAGTTGCGTTGCATTGACAGCAATCGATGCGCCTAACGTATCTGCCTTTGCCGTCAAAATCCGAACAAGGTTGGCAAGTGATACCTCGGAGAGGGTATACGCCGCAGCACGAATCTGAGCAGCGCCCTCTGCCGCTGCCATGACGGCGCAAGCATCAGCCATTGCGATCGTGTTGGCACAGCAAACACCGAGTGTAATCTCAGAAAGCTTAGGAATCGCATCATACTGGCTACGAATGAAGGTGGCAAATTCCGAGGGAAGCATCGTTCCCGCCGTGTCGCAAAGCGTCACGGTCGTTGCCCCTGCTTCTATTGCGGTTTCTACGGCTTTGGCAAGAAAATCACTCTCACTGCGGGTCGCGTCTCCTGCCACAAACTCTACGTCGTCACACAAAGCACGGCATGCGGTAACCGTTTTTTGGATTGCCTCGAGCATTGCTTCGGGCTTTTTGTGGAAAAGATATTCAATTTGCACGGCACTGGTGGGCGCACAGACCTGAAGACGCGGCTTTTTTGCGTTTTTCAGGGCAGCCCAAGTCCGTTCGATATTTTCATCATTCAAGAGTTCTACGGGAACGGCAATACGACTCTGATTGACCGCAGCGACGATCGACTTGATCAGAAGCGCATCAATGCGGGCGTTTTTAATTCCGTCCAGCTCGATCAGATCTACACCGATCTTATCCAAAAGCTTGGCAAGCTCAATTTTCTCCTTAAACGTGAGGCGAAGATCCTCAAAGGTCTGTTTCATTGTTGCATCGCTGATTACAATTTGTCTCATTATTCGTGCAGTTCTCCTTTCAAAATTCAAATAAAAAAATCCCCGAGCCGCATATACGGCGTCAGGGACGAATGATAATCCGTGGTACCACCCTGATTACCCCCCTAAAAGGGAAATCACTTGAAAGCCCTCATTGAGGCCATTACTCTGTAACGGGAGCGCCCGTGTCTCATTACTTGCTTACGCTTTGACAAGACCGACTCGGGAAAGAGAACACCCAAACCGTCCGCATCGGCTCGCACCAAACGCCGATTCTCTGTGGCTTTCTGGAAAGGGATAGATTTCCGTCAATGTCTTTCTTTATTTATATAATATATTTAACCATTAATTTTTCGGTTTGTCAAGTGGAAAATATAAAAAAATACGAGATTTGATAATAATAAACAAAAAATGAGATGATTTCCCAGATAATGTTTGTTTATTTTTGCACTATGGTCAGGGGGTAAAATAAAAGAAGAAGGAAAAATTCAAAAAACTATTGACAAATATGATTTTTCGTGCTATAATCTTTAGTAAATTTGAATATCACAAGAACGACTGTGATGAAGAGGGTCGGAATTTGATGTTGGCAGAGAGTTGTCGGAGCTGCGAGACAATAACGGAAAATTCCCTATGACCTATCACTTCTGAGTCGAAGGACCGAACGGCGAAAGCTGAGTAGACTCCTTCCGTATTGCTGCGTAAAGGCAAAGGACTTGACAGAGTCCGGTAAGTGACGGAAAATAAAATTCCGTAATTTGAGTGGTACCGCGGGTGATAAACTCGTCTCAAAGGGTTTCTTTTGAGGCGTTTTTTTGTTTTATTCAAATTAGTAACCATTCACAAACAAGGTCAAGAAGGAAAGGAGACAAAACAATGGATTACAGTTTGAAAGAGGTCGCAGGAAGAATTAAAGATCTGCGAGAGGCAAAGGGATATACCCCCGCAGAGCTTGCTAAGCTGACGGGCGTGACGCTTGAGGATTATCTGATTCTCGAGAAGGGTGCAACCGATTTCAGCTTTACGTTTATTTACAAATGTGCCAAGGCCTGCGGCGTAGAGGTCGTTGACATTCTGGAAGGAAGAAGCTCTACGCTGACTTCCTTTGCGATTACGAGAAAAGGCGAAGGACTCAAAATTTTAAAACAGCACGGCGTGGAATACAATAACCTGGCTCCTAAATTCAAGGAGAAGCTCGCCGAGCCGTTCCTTGTTAAATTCCCCTATCTTGCCGAAGAGCAGAATGTGCCGATGAAGCTCAATTCTCACAACGGTCAGGAATTTGACGTTATCGTAAAGGGTTCTCTGAAGGTTCAGGTCGGCAATCATGTGGATGTTCTTCACGAGGGTGACTCGATTTTCTATAATAGCTTGATTCCTCACGGAATGATCGCTGTCAGCGAGGGCGGATGTGAATTCCACGCAGTGGTGCTCAATCCTCAAGAAGGCAGTGTCAGCGAAGAATATCCCGAGGCACCTTATGTTGCTCCTAAGGTTGTGGAAAAAATCGAAACCGAAACCACCGTTGCCGATAATTTTATTGAATCCTTCTACGATGAAAACGGTGTGTTCAGCGGTATCAAATTCAAGAACGACGATAAATTCAACTTTGCCTTCGACTGTGTTGATGCGATTGCCAAAAAGAATCCCGATAAGTTGGCGATGATGTGGGTGGCAAACGATAAAACCGACCGAAAATTTACTTTTGGGGATATGAAGAAATATTCGGCAAAGACCGCCAACTATTTTGAGTCGCTCGGAATCAAAAAGGGAGATACCGTGATGCTCGTTCTGAAGCGTCACTATCAGTTCTGGTTCTGTATGCTTGCCCTTCATAAAATCGGTGCGATCGCAATTCCCGCGACCAATCAGCTTGTAGAACACGATTTTGATTACAGATATAAAGCGGCAAAAGTGAAAGCGATCGTATGTACCGCGGACGGCGATGTGTCTGTCGAAGCGGAAAAAGCGGCGGCAAATTATCCGGGTATGGTAAAGATTTTGGTTGGTGGAGAAAAAGAAGGCTGGCACGACTTTAACGTCGAAATGGAACGCTTCAGCACTCATTTTTATCGTACGGAAAAGACACCGTGCGGAAATGATCCGATGCTGATGCTCTTTACCTCGGGTACGACGGGGTATCCCCGTATCGCAACCCATTCGTACAAGTATGCCTTGGGACATTATCCCACCGCAAAGCATTGGCACA
>JAZOSZ010000036.1:0-1572 GCA_045657365.1 Eubacteriales bacterium | reverse complement strand
TTTCCGACCTTCTTTTCGGAAGGGGTGTGTCCGGGGCGTTCGGCGTTGGTCGATTCACACATCAGGAGCAACACTCCCTTTTTGCCGATTTCGCCAAGGCGGGTGAGATTCATCATCTCTCCGTCGATCGGGGTAACGTCGAGCTTGAAGTCACCCGAATGAACGACCACGCCCACGGGGGTGGTGATCGAAAGCGCGCAGGCATCGGCGATCGAGTGGTTGACGTGAATGAATTCCACTGAGAAGGCACCGAGGCGTACCGTTTCGCCTGCGTGGACGCAATGGAGCGACGGTTCGCAGGGCAGAACGTGCTCCGAAAGCTTGTTTTTGATAATGCCGAGCGTCAGATTCGTTCCGTAGATCGGGGGATTGATCTGTCGCAGGCAATAGGGAATGGCGCCGATATGGTCTTCGTGACCGTGTGTGAGGACGATTCCCCGAATTTTGTGTGCGTTTGCTTCGAGATACGTCAAGTCGGGAATGACGAGGTCAATGCCGAGCATTTCTTCGTCGGGGAAGCCGAGACCGCAGTCGATCATCAGAATATCGTCGCCGTACTCAAGGACGGTCAGATTTTTTCCGATCTCGTTGAGTCCCCCCAGAGGAATGACGCGAAGCTTGCCAAGTTCTTTTTTGGGCATAAAATCTCCTGTTTTATTATAGTTTGTATGTATCAAAGCATACGAATCGAACCCTCGCAGAATATACGGCACCGCTCCCCGCATATCCCCTCGAGGGAAAATTGAATTTTCTTCCAAATATAGTATACCATATTTTTCCACGGTTGTCAAGAGCCGTTCGCGACTTCCTTTTTTAAAGAAGCGCCGCAAACAAAGCAATCACAGCGCTGACGAAAAGGCTTCCGCAAAGCGCTCCGCCGAAAAAAAGGGCAAGCTTTTGCCGTTTGGGGGACGCGTATGACGAGCGCTTTGGCGGGGTGCTTTGCGCGAGGATCCGTTTTGCTTCGCGCACCATATCGTCCTCGTTGGGCTCCCGTTTCGTGCGCGTGGGACGCAAAACGAAAAAGACGACCTCAAAATATTTGCTTTTCGGTGTGCTCAGTTGAATGATTTGCTTCTGAAGACCTCGGATCATTCTGCTTCTCCTTTGCTTTCGGTAGAATATACGTAGAATACAAATAGTATATACTTACAAGGAAGCCTTTAAACCGATTTTTTCCAAATGCCGCCCGCCGCCAAGGAAAAAGTCAAAAAATTCAACATTTTTTTCGGAATCGACAAAAAACGATTGACTTTTTCTGGAAAATCCTTTATAATAGTGTCAAAGTTTGACGGGGTCAGACCACCGAAAGGAGAGAAAAATGAAATCTACGGGAATGTTTCGCCGTGTGGACGAGCTTGGCAGAATCGTTTTGCCCAAAGAGCTTCGCACGCGTCTGGAGATCGAAGAGGGCGATCCTCTGGAGATCCTTTTGGAAGGCGATACGATCGTTCTTCAAAAATATCAGCCCGCTTGCACCTTTTGCGGCGGAACCGATAATATCGTTTATTTTCAGGGAAAGCGCGTTTGCCCACCCTGCCTTGCTCAGATCAAGGAGCAGTTTTAATTTTC
>JAZOSZ010000035.1:0-5116 GCA_045657365.1 Eubacteriales bacterium | reverse complement strand
CCATCATACTGAATGTCTTTCAAGCCACTTGCTAAAGCATCCCAATCCATAACGCCGTCGTAAGGAGACAAATGCATATCCATATTGTATCGGTTATCATGCACGTGCATAACACGAATTTCTTTCCCCAGTCTGCGAATTTCATCCCCAATGTTTAATTCCGGGAACACTGAAACGTGCCCAGTGTCCAAGCAAATCTTAAAATGGTCATCCCCGATTTGCTGCACAAAGTTCAAAATTTCCTTTGGGGTAGCCAAGGAGAACTTGTGCATCGGCATATTCTCCAAACAGATGGTAACGTCATAGATCTTCGCCGTTTCCAACAGCTCTTCCATAAACGTAAAGTTCATAGCCCAAGTCCGCAAATCCTCCCCCTTATCCAAATCGTCCGTGCCGAAAGGCATAATGGGATGCACTACCCAGTTCTTGCAACCGAGCACGTTGGTTAAATAGATGGACCTCTTCATTTTCTCCATTCGCTCTTTCCGATCTTCTTCCGTGCCATCCTGCGGCGGCCAACGCCAAGGACCGTGCACTTGATGAATGGTGATGCCGGCGGCTTCGGCAAGTTTCCGCTCACGGCAGAGGGTATCTTCCGCTTGTACCGGATTCCCTGTATACAATAAAGATGTTGTATCCGCCATATTAAAGTCCGTACAGTCGAAACCGTGTTCTTTCAATTTAAGATAGGTCTCCTCAACAAAGCGACCGTAGCCTTTTGTATCTAAGGACGAAGCAGAAATTCCAATGCGCATATAAAGCACCTCACTCTTGCACCAAATCACCCACACCATTTGCGATGTATTTCGGACAATACGGATATTTATCAATATCACTTTTCGACGTAACCCCGGAAAGCACCAGCACCGTATCCACGTTAGACTCAATACCCGCAATAATATCCGTATCCATCCGGTCACCGATAAACGCAATATCCTGGCTGTGACAGTCCAAAATCCGAAGACCGTGGCGCAGCATCAAAGGATTGGGCTTACCTACAAAGTAGGCTTTCTTGCCCGTAGCAATCTCAATGGGGGCCATCAAAGAGCCTGTGGCAGGCATCACACCGTGCTCGGTAGGGCCCGTGGTGTCGGGGTTGGTACCGATCAGCTTTGCGCCCTTGTTGACAAGAGCAATTGCTTTTTCGATTTTTTCAAAGCTATAGGTTCTCGTTTCGCCCACCACGACGTAGTCGGGGTTGACGTCGTTCATATAAATTTTGTGGTCGTAGAGTGCCTTGGAGAGAGCCGCCTCACCAATCACGTACGCGGTACAGCCGGGCGCCTGCGTGTGCAGAAATTCTGCCGTTGCCATCGCGCTCGTGTAAAAGTGATCGGGAGTGACCGAAAGACCCATACGGTCGAGCTTCATCGAAAGCTCGTGGGGCGTTTTTTCGGGGCTGTTGGTTAAGAATACGAACTTTTTGTCATTTTCGAGCATCCAATTCACGAATTCGGCAACGCCGTCGAGAATCTGATTGCCGTGGTAGATGACACCGTCCATATCACAGATAAAACCTTGTTTTGCTAAGATTTTTTCCATAAGAGCGCTCCTTTATTTTTTTGTTTTTTACCAGCGGTTGTTCCACTCTTCGTTCCAAACGAGCACCTGATCGTCCTTCTTGAGGGCGCGGCAGGCTTCGACCTGCGCGGCGATTCTCTTTTTCAGAATGACCTCACCGATGCGTTCGTTCGCACCGTAGGGGGCAGTACCGTGATAGGAGTTGGGCTGATTGATCGCCCAAAAGCGGGTGCAGCCCTTAAATCCGACATCATAGAGGTAGTCCGCCTTGTGGTTGCTTTCGCCCTCAACGGCGTCGCAACGGTCCAGACGAACCGTGTCGGGGTTGGTTCTCATAATGATTGCCGTTTCGTTCAGACAACCGTGACCTGTTTGTCCACCGCGATCGACAAAATCGCGAAGGTAAGCGATATCCTCTGCTGTCAATTCGGGGAAGACCTCTCCCTTGTTGAGATCGTGAACGATATCCTTGTGAGTATAGCAGAAATCGTTGCGACAGCAAACGACGTAGTCCTTTTTGTCCTTCATCGTGCTGCGGACAAAGGTGTTGAGGACGGGAACGTTTCCGCCGTGACCGTTGAGCAGAATAATCTTCTTAAAGCCATTTCTTGCAATCTCGGCGCAAAGCTCGGTGAGCATATCGAGGATCAGCGGGATCGAGAAGCTGATCGTACCCTTCCATTGATTGAGTCCTTGCACGTCGGCATACCAAACGGCAGGGGCAACCATCACGGGCTCGATCTCTGCCGCCTTCTCTGCGATATACTGACAGGTCATCGTGTCGGTGCCGACGGGAAGATGCTGTCCGTGCATTTCAATACAGCCAACGGGAATGACGCAGACCTTGCCGCATTCCTCAATGGCATCGTAAAATTCTTCTTCGCGTAAATTTTGCCAAAGCATCGTGTTTTCTCCTTTGAAATGGTGACTTATCTCTTGACGGCGTCTAAGAAGAAGAAGCCGCAGGGTTCGTAGATAAATTTTCCGCTCAGATAGTGCTCTTTGACGGCACGCTGGAGCGAGGAGTTTTCGGGAAGATCTTCCCAATTGGTAATCGTAGGATCGTTAAAGAGGAAAATCAGCACTGCTTTTCCGTCCGAAATACGGGGGAAACGCAGATATTTTCCTTGGAAAGCAAGGATGTTCGAGGTCGGCTTCATCATATCGCGAAGCTGCGGCTCCATCAGCCACGAATGGCAATAGAAGGCTTTCGGCTTGTATTCGGGGAAAGATTTCTCCAAGATGCGCAAACAATCCGAGTATGCCTTTTCCATATTTTCGGGGGTGAAGTCCTTGCTGGGCGGGATATGGACGCTGATCACGGGGTCGGTCACGTCGATGTAAAGCTCCCATTCGGATTTCGGATAGCGCTTCTTTTCGGGAAGAATACGTGCATTCCACGGGTCAACGGGATAGCCCTCGTAATAGTCGTCGGTTTCGACGAAGGCGGCAAAGAAGGCTTCTTCCTCGGCGCCAGCCGAGCCTGCGATAATACCGCTTGCCGATACGGGCTGATCGTGTACGACAATCGCGGGTTCTCCTGCTTTATTACGAAGAACGACAGCTGACTCAATGAATTTCGTGCGCATTTCAAAGTTGAGAAGACCGATATGAAGAATCGTGCAGTCAATCAGACGCTGATTCCAACGGAAGATACGGTCTGCCTCGAAGCCGTCGCGATGGAACAGGTTGTTGTAGTTGAGGAGAGAACCGTTAAAGACGTCGCGAATGGTCAAACGGTAAACGTCCTCAGGAACTTCCCGCCCGCGCAAAAATTCTGCCATTTTGGGGGCAAACGCCAGCTCGGCAAAAAATGCCGCCATTTCATAGGTTGCGCGCTCTTCTTCCGAGGGAGGGACTGCGGTTTCGGTGACGTTGGCAATTTCTCCCTTCTCTCTGTCGTTGATCATGTGATAAAGGAGCAGGGAATGGCGGGAAAGCAGCTCGTTTTCTCTCACCTTGACGATCGAATTTTTCACGAATTCGTATTTATCGGTAAACATAGCAAAATCGGCTTGAATCTTTTCTAAAAATTCGTCGGTCAAAAACCATACGCCTTGCTCGTCGTATTCTTTCATCACGGCATCAAAATTCTTTCCGTACAGCTCGGGGATTTCGGTGATGCCGAGTTGCTTCAAAATGGAATCTCTCGTTAATTTCATAATGAAAACCTTCCTTGAAAATAAAGTATTTCAGTCGATTTTATTGTAGCATATCCCAAGGAAAAAGTCAATCAAATTCCCGAAAATAAAGGCGCTTTTTCTTGCATTTGTCACAGAAATATGCTATAATCAAGAAAAAGAGTGGGGGTGGGAAAATGATTACCGATTTGTTTGGAAACAAGAGAGCAAAACTTGGGCTTCATATTCATACGAGTCTCTCGGACGGTGCGAAAACGCCCGAAGAGGCGGCAGAGATTTACCGCGAGTCAGGCTATGACGCCATTGCTCTGACCGACCATTGGCTTTTTGGAGAAGCGACAGAAATGAACGGCTTACCGATTCTTTCGGGCATCGAATACGACGTAAACGGCAGAAAAGAAAATACCTTCCATATCGTCTGCCTTCTTGCCGACCGTGCGCCCGAAGGGATTGATTACGACAGTACACCGCAAGCGGTCGTCGACGCGATTCACCAAGCGGGCGGTCTTGCCGTGCTCGCACATCCCGCGTGGTCACTCAATACCGTCGAGGCGATTCTCGGGGTGGACGGCTTTGACGCCACCGAAATTTACAATACCGTGTCGAACACGGGACACTCTTTCCGTCCGGATTCCTCGCTGTCCGACGATTTGCTTGCCTGCGAGGGGCGAAGTTATCCTCTCCTTGCCACCGATGACGCGCATTATTACCGTGATTTCCGCGGCGTGGATGCTTGCCAATCGTATATTATGGCTTGTTGCGATCCGACCGATGCCGTATCGGTCAAACGAGCGATTCGCGAGGGAGATTTCTACGCGACGCAAGGGCCCGAGATTCATCTGACGAAGACCGAATGCGGTTTTCGCGTCGATTGTTCACCGTGCAAAAAAATCGTTTTTGCGAGCAACCGTCCGTGGCGTCCGCGCGTCTTTGAAGATGAGTGCGGCGCACTTCTGACGTGCGCGGAATATACCCCCGATCCCGACGAGCGCTTCCTTCGTGCTTTTGTGATCGATGAGCAGGGAAAAAACGCGTGGACGAATATCGTTTGGCTTTGAGTCTGCATATCATAACATCGACGGCGCGTATGCCCGTGGACGGCAGGGACGGAAAAAGAGCGAGACGTGTGGAGAAAAACGCCGTTCGCGGCATACTGAAAAAGCACCCCGACCGAAAGGTCAGGGTGCTTCTTATGTTTATTCCATTGTTGCCAGGACTTCTTCGAGATACTTTTTGGTATCGAGAATGTCTGCGATTTGCTTTTCACCGCTGATCTCGCGCTCAATGATCAGGTTGCCCGTATAGCCAACTGCCTTGAGGCGCTTGAGAACCTCGGGAATGTTTGCCATACCCTCGCCAACCTTGACCTCTTTGCCGAGATCCTTGCCGTTGGTGGGATACAGACCGTCCTTGATGTGGGTATCCATGACGTACTTACCGAAGACCGTGATCGC
>JAZOSZ010000034.1:0-4396 GCA_045657365.1 Eubacteriales bacterium | reverse complement strand
CTTTACAAGCACAGCCTTCTGTGCGTGCAAGCGGTTTTCTGCTTCGTCAAATATTTCATTGGCATGTGCTTCAAGCACTTCGTCGGTTATCTCCTCGCCGCGGTGAGCAGGCAGACAGTGGAGCACCATCGCGTCGCTCTTGGCAACGCTCATCACCTCTCCGTTGATCTGACATCCTGCAAAGACCTTCTTTCTCTCCTCTGCTTCGCCTTCCTGTCCCATCGATGCCCAAACGTCGGTGCAAAGCACGTCGGCGTCCTTTGCCGCCTCGGGAATGTTATCGGTACAGAGAAATTCTCCGTTCTCCTTCGCCCATTTCATAATCTCGGCGTCAGGCTCGTAGCCCTTCGGACAAGCAACTGCCATCGACATTCCCATTTTGATGGCGCCGACGATGAGCGAGTTGGTCATATTGTTTCCGTCACCGATATAGCACATCTTATTGCCTCGAATGACGCCCTTATGCTCACGGATCGTCATCAGGTCGGCAAGCACCTGACACGGATGACAGTAGTCGGTCAGACCGTTGATGATCGGAATTGAGCCGTATTCGGCAAGCTTTTCAACCTCTTCCTGCGCATAGGTACGGATCATAATACCGTCAAGATATCTCGACAGCACGCGTGCCGTATCCTCTACGGGCTCTCCGCGTCCGATCTGCAGATCGCGCGAGCTCAGAAAGAGCGCCGAACCGCCGAGGTCGTACATACCGACCTCAAAGGATACGCGCGTTCTGGTCGAAGATTTCTGAAAGATCATACCGAGCGTCTTTCCCTTGAGGATATGATGCTCAATCCCATTTTTCTTTTCATACTTGAGCTGATCGGCAAGGTTGAGCGTTTCGGTAATTTCCTGCTCCGACCAATCCATCAGTTTGAGTAAATGCTTCATTGTTTACAAACCTCCTTGATGACGGCGATTGCCTTTTTCCAATCGTCCATCGGAATATTCAACGCGGGCAGAAGACGAACCTTATTTTTCGCCTTAATGACAAGCACTCCGCGCTCACGGCAGGCGGCAATGACTTCCCCTGCGTCTTTTTCACATTCAATGCCGAGCATCAGTCCGAGTCCCGTCACACCGACGATGCCGTCCGCACCCGACAGTTCTCGGAAAATATATTCGCTTCTCTCGCGAACGCCGCAAAGAAGCTCGTCGTCGATCCGCGAAAGAATATTGACGGCGCCCGCCGCGGCGATCGGATTTCCGCCGAAGGTCGAGCCGTGCATTCCCGCCGTAAGAACGTTCTCTACTCGCTCACCGAGCATCGTGGCTCCGATCGGCAGACCGCCGCCAAGCCCCTTGGCGGTACTGACGATATCGGGGGTAATTCCGAAATTCATATAGCCGTAAAGCTCGCCCGTACGACCATTGCCCGTCTGCACCTCATCGGCGATGAGAAGAAGTTCTTTTTCACGGGCAAAGGCTTCGACTCCCTGCAAGAACTCCCTCGTCAAAGGACGGACCCCGCCCTCGCCCTGCACGACTTCAAACATAATCGCACAGCAAGGCGTTTCGTTGGCAAGGCGCTTGACGTCCTCGAGGTTATTCGCCTCGGCGTGGACAAAGCCCTCGGTCAGCGGCAAAAAATCTTTATGGAAGACGTCCTGTCCCGTTGCCGCAAGAGTCGTCAGCGTTCTTCCGTGGAAGCTGTCCTTGAGGGTAATAATCGTGGTACGTCCCTCTCCCCACTTATTTTCGCCGTACTTTCTTGCCGCCTTAATGGCACATTCGTTGGCTTCGGCGCCCGAATTCGAGAAGAAGACCTTCTTCATTCCCGTACGCAGGCAAAGCTGTTCGGCAAGAAGCGCGCAAGGCTCGCTGTAATAAAGGTTTGAGGTATGCTGAATTTTTCCGAGCTGCTCGGTGACGGCGGCGATCCATTCCTTATCCGACACACCGAAGGTGTTGACGGCAATGCCCGTACCGAGGTCGATATATTCGTTTCCTTCGTCGTCCCAGACGTGCGATCCCTCTCCCTTGACAAGGCAGAGATCGAAACGCGCATAGGTAGGAGCGACGTACTGCTTATCCAGTGCTTTAATATCCATAGCCGTTCTCCGATACAAACATCGTTCCGATACCTTCGTCCGTCAGAGTTTCGACGAGAATCGAGTGCGGGATACGTCCGTCAATGATAAAGACCTTATGAACTCCCTGACGAATGGCTTCGATACAGCAGTTGACTTTAGGAATCATACCGCCGCTGATAACGCCTTCGCGCATCAGCTGAGGCGCATCGCTGACGTTGATCTTGGAAATGAGCGTCGAGGGATCGTTCTTATCGCGTAAAATTCCGTCGATATCGGTCATCGAAATCAGACTTTCGCACTTGAGCTGACCTGCAATGCGAGCTGCCGCGGTATCGGCGTTGATATTATAGGTATGTCCTTCTTCATCGTAGCCAACGGTCGAAACGACGGGAATATATCCCTTTTCGAGCACGTCGAGAATCGGCTCGACGTTGACGTCGGTGATCTCACCCACGAAACCGAGCTTCTTATCGAGCTGCTTTGCCTTGATCATGTGACCGTCGATGCCGCAAAGACCGATCGCCTTGCCGCCTTTATTTTCAAGCAGATTGACGAGGTTTTTGTTGATCTTGCCCGCGAGCACCATCTGTACGATATCGACCGATTCCTGATCGGTCACGCGAAGACCGCCCACGAACTCCGACTTCTTGCCGATCTTGCCGAGCATCTCGGTAATCTCGGGACCGCCGCCGTGCACGAGCACGACTTTGATTCCGATCAGCGACAGAAGAACGATGTCTCCCATCACAGCTTCCTTGAGATCGTCGTTGATCATCGCATTTCCGCCGTATTTGACGACGATGATCTTATTGTAATATTTCTGAATATACGGCAACGCTTCGACGAGCACTTGCGCGCGCTGTGCGTTGGTAATATCGAATTTCTGATCCATAAGTTCTCCTATTACGTGCGGTAATCGCCGTTAATCTTGACGTAGTCGTAGGTCAGATCACAGCCCCAAGCCGTTGCTTTGCCCTCCCCTGCGTGCAGGGTAACGAGAATTTGAATTTCACTTTCGGAAAGGATTTCCTTTGCCTTTTCTTCGGAGAACGGAACCCCTGCTCCGTTTTTACATACGAGAATTTCTCCCTTGACCGAAGCGAATGCAACGTCGACGGCATTGACGTCCACTTTTGCTCCACTGTAACCGATCGCGCAGAGTACACGTCCCCAGTTGGCATCGGCACCGAACATTGCCGCCTTAAGAAGGGACGAGCAAATCACCGATTTGGCTACGATTTTTGCGCAATCTTCACAGCAAGCGCCCGTAACGATACATTCAAGAAGCTTCGTTGCGCCTTCTCCGTCGGCGGCGATCATACGGCAAAGATATGCCGTAACGGCGTGCAGAGCTTCACAGAAGGCGTCAAACTCCGCCCCCTCCGCGGTGATCTCAGCGTTGCCCGCCAGACCGTTTGCCATGACCGAAACCATATCGTTGGTTGAGGTATCTCCGTCCACACTGACCATATTGAACGAGGTCTTGACGTCCTCTCTCAGTGCCTTCGAGAGCATCTCGGCAGAGATCGCACAGTCGGTGGTAACGAAAACGAGCATCGTTGCCATATTGGGATGGATCATTCCGCTTCCCTTAGCAATACCGCCGATATGGCAAATTTTTCCGCCGATCTCAAACTCAAAGGCAATTTCCTTGGGCTTGACGTCGGTGGTCATAATACCTTCACAAGCGAAATGGCTATGGTCACCAAGTCCTGCGACAAGCGCGGGAATTCCGTTCTGAATGGGCGTGATATCGAGCGGCTGACCGATAACGCCCGTCGAAGCGACGATAACGTCCTTCGCGGAGATTTTGAGTTCCTTTGCCAGAAGCTCACTCATCTGCTCGGCAATTTCAATGCCGTTGGCATTACAGGTATTTGCATTTCCGCTGTTGCAGATCATTGCCTGCGCCACACCGTCTGAAATATGTTCCTTCGTCACGGTAAGCGGCGCTCCCTTGACGAGGTTCTGGGTATAAACCGCGGCGGCAGCGGCGGGAATCTCACTGAGAATGAGCGCGAGGTCGCGCTTGGTTTTATTTTTGCGGATACCGCAATGAATTCCGTTGGCGGTAAATCCTTTTGCGGCGCAAACGCCGCCACTAATCTGTTTCATAGTCGTTTCCTTTTCCTTATTTTTCTCAAAGTTCCAGTCCCGTTTCGGGTGCAACGCCCAAAACGAAATTCATACACTCGACTGCCGCTCCCGAGGCGCCCTTGCCGAGGTTGTCGTACATCGCAACGAGCAGAATTCTTTCTTCGTTCCCTGCCACGGTAATCTGCATCGAATCCTTCCCTGCGAGTGCGTGTGCCGAGATCATTCCCGTACCGTCACACTCGACGTAGGATACGATATTTCCCGTG
>JAZOSZ010000033.1:0-13671 GCA_045657365.1 Eubacteriales bacterium | reverse complement strand
AAGACAGCCGCATTGCCGTCAATGGGGTGTCCCTCAAAGCCGAAACCTTAACCGAGGAAAAACTTGGACAGATTCGCGCCCTCAACGAAATTGCCAAGGAGCGCGGCGAGAGTCTGGCACAAATGGCGCTTGCGTGGGTCTTGCGTGAGGACACGGTCACGAGCGTTCTCGTCGGTGCGTCCCGCCCCGAACAGATTCTCGACAACCTCAGAGCAATTCAGTCCGCGCCCTTCACCGAAGAAGAGCTCCGAAGAATCGACGAAGCTTCTTTATAAAAACACAGCCTTGAAAGAATTCTTTCAAGGCTGTCTTCTTTTTAATTTTCTTTTTTCGCGCACTTCTTTTGAACGAAGAACCACACGAAATAATACGCCAGAATGTAAATGATAAATAAAAGAATCACTCCGATCGGATAGAGGATCGGATTTCCGTCCACGAACGAATAAACAAGCTCATACGGCGTTCCGTCGGGTCGTACCAAGAACATATAGTTATAATCCAGCAAATGATTGGCAATCATTGCACAACCGCAAAAGCCGAGTAAAATCGCAAAGGTAATCGGAATATTTTTCTTCTTCATACTGCCCATTCCCGAAATCGCGATATAGAGCGAAGAAAAGCCCGAAATTGAATGTGTAATACCCGAAATCATATTATCAAAGCCGAGCACGGGATACGAACCGTAATTTTGCCCTGCCCCATAGGTACCGAGCACCGCGCCGAGAATTCCGAAAATCAGAACAAAATCAAGTGCTGCTTGCTTCATTCGTCCCTTTGAAAATGCGGCAAGAGGCAGTGCGATCAGTTGGATACTGCACAAAAACAACGGCAGTTCGTAGAGCCAACCCCAAGGGTCGTTTCCTCTGAGACAAAAAATAACGATCTTAAAAAGCTCCAAGGAATCAATCAAGATTGCGGCAACGATCAACACACGATTCTTTTGCTTTTCGTCTGCCATTCGATTCTTTCGCCCAAAGAAGACGGCAAAAAATACCATCACAAGCAGCAGACTTGTTACAAACAAAAGATGTTGCCACGAGAAAAATCCCTCGGCTTCGCGGGTGTAGCCACCCCATCCAAAAAACTCTTTCATATTGTCACTCCCAGTGTTTAAAATATGACCACTTCTATATTATAGCAAAAAAACTTGTATTTGTATATAGATGATTCATATTTTCTGTCGATTTTTTCACTTTTTATCAAGTTTTTGTCGATTATTTGAATTGCGAATGATACAACGTGGCATAAAAACCGCCTTGCGACATCAGTTTTTCGTGGTTTCCCTGCTCGATAATTGAGCCGTCCTTGACGACGAGAATGGTATCCGCGTTTTGAATCGTCGAAAGTCGATGTGCTATGATAAAGCAGGTTTTATTCTTCATCAGCTCGTTCATTGCGGTCTGAATCTGTATCTCGGTGCGCGAATCGACGTTGGACGTTGCTTCGTCGAGAATCAGAATCGGGGCTTTGGACAGAAATGCTCTGGCAATGGTAATCAGTTGTTTTTGTCCTTTGGAAATATTCACACCGTCATCCGAAAGCAGGGTATCATATCCCTCGGGCAATCCCTCGATGTACGATGCGATCTTTGCCGATCTTGCCGCCGCATAAACCTCTTCGGGTGTGGCATCTTCTCTGCCGTAAACAATATTGTCATAGATCGTACCGCAGAAGAGCCATGTATCCTGAAGCACCATCGTAAAGGCAAGGCGCAGATCTTTTCGTTTGATCTTGATCGACGGAATGCCGTCAATCAGGATTTCTCCGCTTTGCGGATCGTAAAAGCGCATCAAAAGATTGATGATCGTGGTTTTTCCCGCGCCCGTCGGTCCGACGATTGCTACTGTCTGTCCTCTCTTCGCGTGTACCGAAACGTTTTTCAGAATCGTTTTCTCCTCGGTATAGCCAAAAGTCACGTTCTCCAACGCCACCTCTCCGCCAACGTCGGTCAAAGCTTTGGCGTCCGATTCGTCCACCCGCTCGGGCTCTTCGTCCAAAATCGCAAAGACACGCTCTGCCGCAGAAAATGCCGATTGGAATTCGTGAAGGATATTGGAAAATTCATTGATCGGCCCTGCAAATTTTCTCGAATACTGCACGAACTGCGCTACGCCACCCAGGGTGATAAAGAAAGCGGACGTCGCAAGGAAGGTGCCGTTTTGCGAGTACATATACAGAATGCCGCCCATCATTGCCACAAGCGTCAAAGAGATATTATTGATCAGGTTGATTGTCGGGAACAACAGTGCTCCGTGGTACTCTGCCTGATAGAAGGCTCCCATTGCCTCGTCGTTGATTTGATTAAACCGAGAAGCAATTTCTTCCTGTCTTCCGTATGCCGAGATCGTTCGCGAGCCCGTGAGCATTTCTTCGGCAAAGCCGTTAAGTTCACCGTATTTCTTGGCTCTCTTGCGATAGAGCGGACGAACGACACGGGATCGGTAGCGGGTAAACAAAATCGATACGGGAACGGTGAGCGTAAAGATCAGAATCATCGGCTTGGAGATCTGCCACATAAACACAAGAGATCCAATGACGATATAAACACTCGTCATTACCTGAATCAGATCGTGGGAGAGTGTACTGTTGATCGTATCAATATCATACGACAAATGGCTGATAATATCTCCCGTCGCGTGGGTATCAAAATAGTTGACGGGAAGCATCGTCAGCTTCTCAAAGACTTGCTTTCGCATCTTATAGATAATTCTCTGACTCAGATGAATCATTACCACCGAAAGGACATACGCAAGCAAGGCAGAAATGAGGTAGCAACCGATCATCAGCGCTACGTTTTCCCACACAGCAGGAAAATCTACGCCACTCTCAAATTCAATGGCATCGATTGCCGCTCCTGAATATCTCGGTCCCATCAGGGAGAGCTGATTTGACCCCAATGTCAGAAGCAGGGCAAAGACAAACAACGGCCACTGTTGCAATACGTATTTACTGAGTCTTAAAAAGATTCCTTTTCTCGACTTTTTGGGTTCTCTTTTGATTTTTTGATCAGTCAAAGAAAGCACCTCCCATCTGTGAGTCACTGATTTCCTTATATTCGGTACAAGTCTTCATCAATTCCTCGTGCTTCCCGCAACCGATGATCGCACCGTCTTCAATGACAAGAATCAAATCGCAGTTTTTGATTGAGCTCACCCGTTGTGCTACGGTAATCACCGTCGCATCGGGCAGTGCTTCGGACAGAGCACGGCGAAGATTGGCGTCGGTTTTATAATCGAGTGCCGAAGACGCGTCATCGAGAATCAAAATCTCGGGGTGTCCCGCAAGAGCGCGCGAAATCAGTACCCGCTGACGCTGACCGCCCGAAAGGTTGGTGCCACCCGCCGATACGCTATGCGCATATCCGTCCGCAAAGGAGCTGATAAACTCGTGCGCCTGTGCAGTCTTTGCCGCTGAGATAATTTCTTCGCTGGGAATCTCACGCCCAAAGCGAATGTTTTCTTCGATCGAATCGGCATACAAAAAATCATTTTGAAATACGACACCGAACATCGCAGTCAATTCCTGCGGTGTGTAGGAGCGAACGTCCTTTCCTCGAATGCGCACAACACCCGAATCGGCATCGTAACAGCGCATCAGAAGACGAATCAACGTGGTCTTTCCGCTTCCCGTCGCACCGATAATCCCCAGTGTTTCTCCCTTTTTCAGAGAAAAGGAAATCTCCTTCAAATCCTTCTTTTTGCCAAGATAAGAAAAGCTCACGTTTTCAAAAGAAATATGTACCGATTCGTCGCCCTTGCCGTCGTCTTCACAACGTGAAAGCTCGCTGACGCTTTCCATGACAAGGGAAATTCGTTTCGCTGACGCGGCACATTTGGTATACATTACAAACATTCGGGACAGCGACATCATCGCCATGGAAATCAGCGTAAAATACTGCATAAACGCAATCACGGTCGTTGCCGAAGATGTGCCTTGGGATACAAAGTAAGCACTCGTCGCAATGACGGCGACAATCCCCATATTCATCAGAAGCGTCATAATGGGATTGACCACGCCCATAATGACACCCGCCCTAGTTTCATTCCGTCGAAGTGTCATATTCGCGCGATCATAGCGCTCGTTTTCGTAATCAATTTTTGAGAGCGCCTTGATGACGCGAATTCCCTGTGCGTCCTCGCGCACGACGCGAACCATTCCGTCCACCGATTGCTGAACCTTGGAATAGAGCGGAACACCCTTACGGGAAATGCTGTAAACGACAATAAAAATGAGTGGTAACGTCGCGATCATCACGAGGGCAAGCTTTTTGTCCATCAGCATCGTGATCATCGTTCCGCCTAAAAGAAGAATGGGCGCACGAATGCCCATCCGTTGCATCATTCCGATAAAATTCTGTACGTTATAGGTATCCGACGTGATTCTCGCCTCAAGGGAAGGAACCGTAAAACGATCGGTACTTCTTGCTGACAAATGAAGTGTTTTGGAGAAGAGATCTTTTCTCATTTTGGCAGAAAAAATCATCGTCGTTCTGGCTGCCATTCGATTGGCGACGATATTGCCAAGGCAGGCAATGACGGCAAAAATTGCCATCAGAACACCGAAGAATAAGATTTTTTTGACCTCGTTCGTATCGATAACATTTTCCAGAATATGCGACAAAAGAAACGGAATCATCAGCTCTGCGAGTGTTCCGACAATTTTAATCAGTGTTCCGACCGCAATTCTCGTACGGAGCGGGGATAAATACTTTAAAACCCACTTCATTGGCTATCCTCTTGTTTCGCAATAATTTCTCTTGCCCGTTCCTGCATCCGAGCAAGTACCGAATCAAAAATTTCCAGCTCTTCTTCGGAAATTCCTTCCGACAGAAGCGTCATCCATTCGCGCGAAGCCGCCTTGATTTCGGGCAGAACGGCAAGCATTTTTTCGGTCGGATGAACCGAAAAATAGCGTTTATCGTTGGGCAGAGGCGTTCTTGAAATATAGCCTTTTTCCTCAAGACTATTCAGATTTCTTGCCACCGTACTTTTGTTGATACAAAGCTCGCGTGCAAGTTCTTCCTGCGAGCGTCCCGGCTCACGGCAGATTGCCAACACGAAGGCGTACTGCCCTGTTTGCAGGTCGGAGGCAGAGATTCTGCTATGCCGATAGATCGCCTGCGATCGGCTGATATTATTGAGCATTTTCATAAATTTTGACATAAAGCACCTCAAAAATAGTTTCCTAAGCAACTGTTTCGTATGCAACTATTATAGCAAAAATTTCAGAAAAAGTCAAGAAATGTAAATTAAAAACTCCTTGAAAACGGTATGTTTTCAAGGAGTTTTTGTGAAAATAGATGTTTATCAATTACTTGATATTGGGAAGGCTTGCCGCTGCAATCGACTGACCGACACGACGGCTGCTTTCGTCGGGAAGATGAATCGTAATCTTCTTTGCAAGCTCGGGGAATTCTTCGGCAAGAACCTTCTGTGCGTTCTTATGAAGAATGCTTCCGCCCTCACCCGACGATACACGGCCCATCAGAAGAACGTGCTTGATATCGTAGAAGATTGCGTAGTAAGCAACAGCATATCCGAAATATGCACCAATGGTCTCGTAGATCTTTGCTGCGCGCTCGTCGCCCTGAGCCATCAAGCCCTGAACAACCTTCAGCTTCTCTGCGGGCGATGCGCTCTCATCGAGCTCAATGCCTGCTGCGGGAGCCAACTTAATGACCGAATCCTGCGAGAAATACTTGACACCGCAACCGTAGTCGCCCGACCACTCGTCAAGCATTGCTTCTTTGTTGTAGTCAGCAGGAACGAACGCAAGCTCGTTGAGCCAGCCCGTGATGTTGCCGTTTTCGTCAACGTATCCGCCTGCTTCACTCGTTCCCATCGCAACACCGAGAACGTTGGTGTCACCAAGATCCATCGCACCTGCGAGTGCCGTAACGTCACCGTCGTTGGCAACCTCGATCGGAACGTTGCCGAGCTCCTTAGCAATATCGGTATAGATATTCTTAACGACCTTCTCGAATGCTTCGGGATTCTCGTTCTTTACTTTCAGGAAAAGCGAAGAGGTCATAATGCGGTTTCCGATGACAACGCCTGCGGTCGATACGCCAATCGCGTCAACTCTGGGCATTTTGGAAGCTGCCGTCTTCATTGCGTCCATAATTCCCTCGTAATGGTACGAAGGATCATTCTGGAGCTTGGGGAACCAAACGACTTCTTCGGAATAAGTAGCCTCGCCTTCCACAACGGCACTGACCTTACGGTCACTTCCGCCGGCATCAAAGCCGATACGGCAACCGTCAAGGTGACGGCCTACGGGAGCTGCCGACTCGTTGGTAACGGGCGCATTCTCAAAAGGAACGTGGATGACCTCAAACGGAGCCTCGTAAACACCCGACATAAAGTCGCGGTCGAATGCGCGAATTCCCGTTTCAGAGTAGTCTGCCTTGATCTTGTCTGCAATGACCTTCGAGCCTGCGATGATGATCTTATAACCGCCGCGCGTCCAAAGAAGGGTTTTTACAATTCTCTCTACGAACTCGTGGTTCTCTTCATCGTGTCCCGTACCGTCCTTGAATACCTCAACGGTAAATACCGAGGTAAGACCGCCGTTTCTCTCAAGTCCGATCGTCAGTTTCTGTCCGCCCTCTGCCATCACTGCGGCTTCAAAATCACGGTATACAACCGCCATCGGCATAAAGCCGGGATCGAGAGGTGCATTTACTTTAAGCTTCATAAATTGTCTTTCCTTTCTTGATGGTTCTTATAATATTAATATTGTCATCGGTAATAATGATGTCGGCATCCTTGCCTTCCTCGAGCGAACCGATACGGTCTGCACAATGAATCGCGGTGGCAGGGTTCAGAGATGCCATATTGAAGACCTCGTACACGGGAAGATTCGTGTAATCAAGAACGTTCTTGACGGCATTGTTGAGCTTCAGAACGCTTCCTGCGATCGTACCGTCCGCAAGGCGGCACTCAATTCCCTTCAGAGTGAGCATCTGACCGCCGAGATCATACTCACCGTCGGGCATACCGCCCGCGCGGGTACAGTCGGTGATCAGTACCATTTTATCTCCCTTGACCTTCGCAATGATCGAGTAAAGACCGGGATTGATGTGGAAGGTGTCTGCAATCACCTCGACGGAAACGTTCTCGGAGGCAAGCGCCGCACCGACAACGCCGGGATTTCTGTGCGCGAGTGCCGACATTGCGTTGAAGAGGTGCGTTGCGTGGTTGACTCCGTCCTTTGCCGCGCTCATTGCTTCTTCAAACGTAGCGTCGGTATGCCCCATGGAAACGAGGACGTCGGATTCTGCCGCAAGCTTCTTGATACACTTATGTCCCTCGTCCATTTCGGGAGCGAGGGTAACCGACTTGATGATGTCGGAATGTTCCATGATAAAATCAGCGTCGGGCTTGAGAATATTCTCCTCTGCCTGAGCGCCCTTCTTCGAGGGGTTGATGAACGGTCCTTCTGCGTGAACTCCGAGGATTTCGGCGCCCCCCCAAGTCTTGCTTTCTTCCTTGAGTGCGCGTACGTTGTCAAGTGCAGCGATGATCTGCTCCTTTGCCACCGTCATTGTGGTGGGAAGGAATGCCGTAACGCCGTTTTTTGCAACGCCGTATGCCATTGTCTTAATGCCATCGGGTTTTGCGTCACAGGTATCCTCGCCGAAGCATCCGTGGATATGAATGTCGACAAGTCCGGGAGCGACATAGTTCCCGTTTGCGTCGATGACATTCGCATCTGCGGGAAGCTCGTCCACGAGTCCGCAAATCTTTCCGCTGTCACTGTCAAACGCAAGGTTCTTGCCGCATACCACCGCATCGGGAAGCACGATTTTACCATTGATGATGTATGTCAATGCCATAGTTGTAACTCCTTTTGCAATAATTTTTTACAGTTTATAGTATAGCAGAATTTGATGAATTTTTTGTTGATATTTTATGAATTTTTTGTGTCCTATTCTGGTTTCCTATCAATTATATTGGAATAATATTACTTTTGTAGGAAAAATCCCACGATCCTCTTTCTCACAAAGACAGCGGCACGCTGTTGCGTGCCTCTGTCTGTCTTATATAGTGCCTACCGATACCGTCAAAGCCAAAACCTTATGAGGTTACACCAATCTTTTTCAAAAGTTTTTTCTCAAGATTGTTGGTTGATATAGCCGTTCAGTACCGCACCAATATTACTTCCCGAAGAAACTCCGTAGTATGCCTGCGTGCTTCTCCACGATTCCGTATCAAAAGATCCGTTTCCAAAGTAGCTTCCGGAATAGCCGTTGACTCGTGCTTCTCCGGCATAGATTTCTCCAGCTTGCACCCATTCTCCGTCGCTATTCTTTGAATATACGGAAGCGTAAACGGGAACATAAGACCGCGACGAAGAAAGATCGTCTGCCGTAATATAAAGCACCATTTCACTTTCACTCGTTCCAAAAACGTTCTTGTTCTTGATCATAACGGTGATCGGAATTTCTTCCGTGCCGACACTAAACATCAGATTTCCTTCAAACAGTGCCGTCAGAAGAGCCTTGTCATCCGCATCGGAGCCAACCAAGTTACCGATATAGTTACCTGTTCTGTCACTTTCCATATGGTTGATAATTTCTTGATAGGTTGTATCCTTGTCCACCTTAATGGTAGTTCCGTTATACGTATAGGAAATATCCTCTTCCAAATGATTGTTCAGAATATCCTTGAATTTATCGGTTACGTCCTTCGACACTGCTTCGGTAAGATCGTCCGAGTTCAATACGAAATCAATCTCGTGAAGCATTTTTCTGGTTTGGTTGGTATTTCTGCCCGTATACGTTAAGGTCACAGTAAACGTCTGCACTTCACCGGGAGCGATTGGGGTTCCCTGCGAAATCGATGTGTTCCAATCAATACTCGCATAGGAGAAGCTACCGTCGATTCCTTCTAACTCCGCGTATTCCTCTAAAACGTCAAAATACTGATTGAATTCCGTTCCGTTCATAACGGAAACGTCAAAGGTTACCGAGGAATTTCTTCCACTGAAAACAATCTCACTCAGCACCTTGGTAGAAGGATAACCGATATTCATCGGAGACGTTGTGACCGTAGCCCCCGTCGTATGAACGTTGGAGATGTCAAGAATAAAAATCGCGTTTGGCGGTGCCAGTTCAATGTCCCCTTCCACGGTAAGATCCGTAGACAGACGTGCATACCCAATACTTGTAAAGATACACATCAAGGAGAGTGAGATCCCCAAAAGAATTTTCATCCAACCTTTCATTAATCCTCACTCTCCTTTCCATTGATTATTTCTGATCTTCGGTTTCTTCTACATTTTCTGCTTCTTCTACGGGAGTTATCATCGCGGTGAAGATCTGTTCCGCTTTTCTTCTGACAACACCGATAATTTTTTTCAGAGGACGATCAAGCGTAGCGGGATCCACCTTATAGTTGCCGCGGGAAACCTCTGCCTCGCGAACGACTTCTTTATCGCTATGCTCATCTCTGGTAGGAACGAGAACAACGTCTCCTTCTTCCACACGGTTTCCGTCCGGATCGTAACGGTACGTTTTATTCGGACGCTCTTCCCAGAAAATATCGATGACATCTACCGTATTTTCATCGACCGTTTCCTCTTCTGCGCAAGGAATGGATGCGAGGATTTCTTCCACTTCCGTATCCTCTTCCGATGTTTGCTCCTCAACCTCTTCCACGGTAACAATGACCTCAGGAACTTCGCCCTCGTCTGCGTTCACCTCAATCTCAGGCTCCTCAAGAACCGTTTCGATCTCGGGTTCAGGTTCGGGTTCAGGTTCGGGTTCAGGTTCGGGTTCGGGTTCAGGTTCGGGCTTGGGAGCGGGCGGCGTCACCAGCACCTTAACCACGGGACGAACAACATTGGTAATGTTCGGTTGCACGATCGTTGTGGGTACGGGTTCGGGCTTCGGCTCTGTCTCGGGCTCGGTATAACCGTCCACCTTAATTTCATACAGATACAACAGCTTACTGTCCGTGGGGATCATAAACTTTGCACAGGTCTTATCCTCATTCTCATACATAAGAATGGGTGCTTGGATCGTATCTCTGATTTCAAGCATTTCATCAAAGGTATCCACCAAAATGATTTGATAGCCGTTCGTTTCAAACAGATTATTGATCTTCTGAATATAGGACTTATACTGCGAAAGAATTTTCTTAACACGCGCAGTATAGGTAATATCCGGCGTTCTGGTAAGATAGATAAACGCAACAAAGAGCGCGATCATCAGTGCATCTACGACACCAAGTACGATTGCCGTCGTCTTGAAGACTTCGCTTCCTGCGCCTCTGGTACAAGCGATCATCTTTGCTTCTGCCTCAGGAACAGAAGATGTCATTTTAATATTGACCGTTTTGGTCGTAAGAGGAATACGAAGTTCGGAAGAGTACGTGTCCGCAGCGCTTCCCGAAAAAGCTTCGCAATCACTGAGAACGTCAACCTCAAGCGTTACGACGATATGACTCGTGGTACTCGTCAAAGAATAAGTCTCAAGGAACTTACTCGCAAGATCGTTGTACTCGTCGTAATTGATCACAACGATCTCGTTGATCGTCAATTCCTTGGAGCTGCTTTGAGATTGATTCTGAACGCTGACAAGGTCTCGTTCAGGGTTAAAGATAGCAACCTGGGAACTGTTATCAATAATCTCAAGTCTTGATTTTACGGTATAGGAATAACGATAATTTACATCATCGGTATCCATATCAATCTTATAGTTGAAATTGGTAACGATTTTGTCGATCAAGGATGCCACGTACGATTGGTCACTACCGAGATAATCCTTTTCAAAAAACTCATTCTCCTTCAAAAACACATTATAATCTACACTGCCGCCTTCGCGGTAGCCGATATAATACTTCTTTTGAAGCTGTGCCGAAACAAGTGCCGAGATCAGAATAGCAAGCGTGAGTACAATAATGACAACTGCCTGAACAAATATCCATTTTTCACGGTTTTTTCGGTAAGCAACTCGTTTTTTCTTTTCTTTTTCCGACATTTCAGTAACCCTCCTTTCTTCTAAATTTTATTGATTGCTCGGTTGAAGCAATTCTCTGAGCCATAGAGTCGGAAAGCCTGCGTAAGCGACCTTGATATCAGTCACCCCCACAATCTCTCGGTCGGTAATATAGCCTGAATCTCGGGTTTCATTTGCGTCGCCCTTGGTGTAGTACCGAACCTCGTCCCCTATATGCTCAATTTCCACCACTCGGTGGATGATTCGATTTCCGTTTTGAAGGAAGACCACAACTTGTCCTTCCTTGATTGTCTGATTGTCATACCGTTCGTATATGATCATATCGCCTTTGTTGATCTCTCCCGTCATACTTTCGGTAGCAACGACGATCGCACCGAATCGAAACTGACACGAGATCAGCATTGCCACGGAAATGATAATTGCTATGGTAAGAACGGTAGTAACGGCGGAAAGCTTTCCGCCCTTTTTGACGGCAAATTTCTGTTTCTTTTCGAAAAGCTCCGAAACAAGAGCCAGCATTCCCAGTGGCAAAAAAATCTTGATACACACCAGCAATGCATCGGACATTGCCGATACACTCGGAACGAAGTAAACATACAGCGTTGTAAGCAATCGAAAAAAGATATTCGGAAATGCGCCGTATCGACGGGATATAAAATGATAATAAACGTTTGCGCTGATGGCGGGAAACAAAGTAAGTCCAACCAGATCCATAAAACGGTTGAAGCTTGTAATTCCCGCAAGATTGGAAAATGAAAGAATTTCTGCAAGCAAGCAAGAAAGAAAAGCCAACACACTCGCAAAGGCATTCTTTTGTTTTAACATTACGGAACGAATGATCTCGCTCGTAATGATAATTGCCGTGATCGGAAGAATCGTAGTAAAGAAAATCTTCGTGGTTACAAAATAGGGATTTTTGTAAAAACCGAAGAAGATTCCCGTCATCTGCACCAGAACAACGTAAATGGTACCGATGGTCAAAGAGAGCAAAAGCACCTCTTTTTTGTGCGGAGAAACCGATCCTCTCTTTCGGATGCCGAACCAAGTCAGCACCGTCAGCGGGACCAGCAGGATTGCCGTCACAATTTTACTGCTTCCGAGATTCACGAACAGAGCGAGCGTCAGAGCCGCAAAAATCACGAAAGATATGATATATATAATTTTTTTATCCCGATTCATTTTGCGGCTCCTTTCTCAAAAATTCAATACTGATTGACTGTAGTCAATGATTTGCCCAAAGCTTATGCGAGCGGGTCTTCAAAGTCGAGGACAACCGATGCGCCCATGAGGGTGGTCTTCTCTCTGATGGTCTTGTTCAGCGTAACGGTAACGGTAACGGTTGCCGTCTCATTCGGAGCAAGAATAAAATCAGCGGGAATCGGAGTAGAGGGAGCATAGGTGTAGGTCTTCGTAGGAGTCTGGTCGTGAGTAATCGTTACGACCTTGGTAAAGTAATCGGATACAGGCGAGTAAGGATTTTCGGTTCCTTCGCCGAGATAAAGCGTACCGTCCGTAAGGCTCACACCGGTCAGCTTTGCATTAACGTCAGGCGTCTGGTTCTGAACCTTAAAGGTAAGCGTTACATCCTCAGTGGGCTGAGAAAGACCGATAACGGTGTAGTTTGCCGTGGAATGGTCGCCCGTAAGGCTTGCGGTTGCCAATTCAGCCTTTTCAGTTTTTGCCTCAGTGAAAAGGACCTTGAAGTCCCCATCATCGGGAGCAAGCTGTGCCGTACTGGAAATAACGAGTTCACGGGAAAGTGCGGCATAACCGACACCGAGGACAATTGCTGCCACCAACAACAGCGCGATAATAAGTGTTCTTCTCTTTTTCATTTTCATCTTCTCCTTTATCATAAGAAAAAATTTTTTGAGCGTTCCCTATCCGCTCTTTTGTAAAAACTCGACAATACGAGCTTTGTAGGCATATTTTACCACCGTATGACTACACACTGACTACAAATCTAAAAAAAAAATGACACTCAATCAAAATTTTTTTTGCTTGAGTGTCATTTTTTTCCTTATTTTTGATTTTTTTGTAACTGATTGTCTAAATATCCCACCGTAAATTCCGCCCACGAGTATGCGCTCATATACTGCCCTGTAAACGAATTGATTGCCCGTGTATCACCTTCCAGAAAGCGGTAATAGTCGCAATCTACGATTTTGGTATTGAGAAGAATCCCTTGTCTGTTTTTCAAGATCAAATCCTTGACGTCCACCGAATGTAAGGTCTTGACAAGGCTTGCGATGTATACCTGCAAATTTTTTTGCTTGGTGCGGTCGTATTCTTCGTCTTCCCACAGCATTGCCGCAAGCTCGGAGTACGTTGCCGACGTTCCTCGCTTATCCACAAGATACGCAAGAATTTCTTTGGCTTGCTTCCGTTCAAACTTTAACGGCAACCCGTCCACAAAAACGTCGAAATTTCCAAAGGTCAGAATTTGAATTCTTTTTTCACTTTTCCACTCGATCGGATTGCGAAGATTTTCAAGTTCCGTTTTTACTGCTTCGGGAGTCACAGGCTTCATAATATAGCCGCTCATACGAAGGTCGATCCCTTCTTTCATATATTCCGAAAATCCCGTGGCAAATACGATGTTGACCTTGGGATGGAGCAGCTTCAACTCGCGGGCAAGCTCTACACCATTCTTTTCGGGCATGTGTATACCAAGAAAGGCAACGTCGATTTTTGTCTGCTTTGCCGTT